>JAZKDS010000257.1:7399-9413 GCA_040387455.1 Bacteroidota bacterium | reverse complement strand
CTCAGGCTAACCCTTGGGATAAATATGAAGATAGCTTTGCTGTAGGTACTGTACATACAGGTGAGATATCTGAAATTGTTGACAAAGGCGCTACTGTAGAATTTGGCGATGATATCGTTGCCTTTATCCCTACACGTCACCTTGAGAAAGAAGACGGCAAAAAACTTAAAAAAGGCGAATCTGCTGAATTTAAAGTTATTGAGTTCAATAAAGAATTCAAAAGAGTTGTAGCTTCTCACACTGCCACATTTAAAGATGAGGAAGAGAAGAACTTCAGGTCTCAATCTGACAACAACAACAATAACAATAATTCATCTTCAAGCAACAATTCAGAGAAAACCACCCTTGGTGATATCGATGCTTTGTCTCAGCTAAAAGAAAGAATGGAAAGAGGCGAGAATAACTAATCTCGATCTGTTTTTAAATACGAGGAACCTCCGCAGCAATGCGGAGGTTTTTTTGTTACTTAAAGTTTTAATTCCTGAAACCTTTATTTAAAATATATCGTATATCAAAACATGCTTATTTAAATAAAAAAGCATAAAGTGTGTTTTTATTAGTTGGTTTAAAAGCCCATGAGTTGATGCGTGGGCTTTTTTTATGCACATAAAGCAAGGATTACTCTAAAAAATACCTACAAAAGGGTATTGCGGCGTTTTGAGTATTTTGCTTACTTTGATAAAATTAACAACTATACCTTATGAAAAAACTTTTACTATGCCTGGCGCTTTTAGCCGGAATGACATTTGTAGCGTGTAGCGAAGACGAAAAACCTGCTTCAACCTATTCTTGTGTAACCTGTACTGAAACCGTATATGACCAAACGCACGAAGTTTGTAACCATGATGGATCTGCCTATGTAGACGGCACACTTGTAGGGCCTTATGACTATTGGCTGAATTTTTACAGGGAGCAGGGATATACCTGCCAGTAAAAAATATATGAATCAAAATACCCATACAAAAATGTATGGGTATTTTGATTTTGGCACATTTGTTAACATATTGCCAAATGTAATAACTATAAAAAACCAAGGTTTGTTTAATGGCGTAAATGGCTTTATAAACATTTAATAAACAAACCATGAAAACCCCAAAATTTTTAGCAACAGCTATTATTGCTTTTACAATGCTTGTTAGTGGTGCCGCTGTTGCACAAAAAACGGTTATGGTAGGTGGCGCGGCCATGTATCCTAACAAAAATATTATTGAAAACGCCGTAAACTCTAAAGACCATACTACACTGGTGGCTGCTGTTAAGGCTGCCGGCCTGGTAGAAACCCTACAGGGTAAAGGACCGTTTACTGTTTTTGCCCCAACAAATGCTGCTTTTGATAAATTGCCAAAAGGTACTGTTGAAACACTGGTTAAACCAGAAAACAAAGCAACACTTACCAAAATACTTACCTACCATGTTGTGGCCGGTAAATGGAGTGCTGCCGATGTGGTTGCTGCCATTAAAAAAGGTAATGGATCAGCTGAGGTTGCTACAGTACAAGGTGGGAAACTTTGGTTTAAAATGGACGGTAAAGATGTTTGGGTAATTGACGAAAAAGGCGGTAAGGCAAAAATTACAATTGCAGATGTTAACCAAAGCAATGGTGTAATACATGTTGTAGATACTGTGCTTATGCCAAAATAATTTTCTTTAGTGCTATTAGTATTGTTGTTAGCCCTTTGCATTTGCAGAGGGCTTTTTTGTATACATAATAGATGTTAAAAATCTATTAAACGATTGTTTTTCGAAAACCAAAATAAAATCCATCCGTATATACAGTCTGTTGCCAACACCTTATACCCGCTGAACAATTTTTTAGCTGGGATTTTCTCCCCCGGAAATCCCTTCCCAACGGAAGCCCTGTATTTTTTTACAGGGTTTCTTTTTTTACAGGGTTAGCAGATATTGTTTTAAAACAATAGTAGCCTATTATGTTATAAGTAATACTAAGGTTTACGTTTTGCCAACATTGGTAACATCATAAACGATAATAGCAACATCTGTATTTTTATAAAAC
>JAZKDS010000257.1:1533-7389 GCA_040387455.1 Bacteroidota bacterium | reverse complement strand
CATCATAATAATGCAGCGTTGTTTTTTAATTAAACATTGGTTAAACTCAATGGCGGAGTTTTGCAGCTAATTAATTATTAACAACTACAAACCATGTTTAACAACTACAAAAAAACCATGATGGTGCTGTTTGCCTGCATGTTGGCCCATTTTGCCGGCGCGCAAGAACTGCTTCATTACTGGAATTTTAACACAGCAGCTACGTTTGCCACTCCGTCGCAAACTACAGGTGGTGCAGCTATTACTGCAAATCTGGGTACTGTTAGTGTAATGGAATCGGGCACAGGCCAGGATTTTGATATTGCCAACCTAAATGCACAGGGCACAGATGTAGCCGGTGCACACCTTAGGTTTAACAACCCATTGGGTGGCGAACTTACTTTTGCACTTCCTACTACAGGTCACCAGAATCTTGTTGTAAAATTTGCTACACGCCGTTCTAACCAAGGCGCCAGCATTCAAAAATGGTCATATTCATTAGATGGTACAACCTATATTGATTTTCAAACAATCAGTCCTGTTGCTACTACACCAACACTTAGCACACTTAACTTTTCTGAAATTGTTGGAGCAGACAACAATGCCAATTTTAAAGTTAAAGTAGCTTTTGAGCAAGGCATAGGTGGCCCTGAAGGCAACAACCGTTTTGATAACTTTACCGCAGAGGCCGATGTACTTGCTGTACCGGCCTTAGTGCACTACTGGAACTTTAATGGTACTACCTTTACTACCGAAACTTCATTTTTAGTAGCAGGTGGTTCTGTATCGCACGTTGCAGGTGGTGCAAGCGAATTTATAAGTGGTACAGGCCAGGACTTTGGCACGCTTAACGCACAAAATGGCGAAGAGGCCGGTGCACACATAAGGTTTAACAACCCGGTGGGTGGTGGTATTGTATTTGCCCTGCCTACCACAGGCTACAACCAGCCTGTAGTTAAGTTTACTACACGCCGTTCAGGTTCTGGTGCATACATTCAGAAATGGGCTTATAGTTTAGACGGTACGGCTTATGTTGATTTTCAGACTGTAATGCCGGTAGCCGCCACGCCAGAGCTTGTTACACTTGATTTTTCGGCCATAGCCGGAGCCAGCAACAACGCTAACTTTAAAATTAAAGTAACGTTTGAGCAAGGCGGAGGTGGCCTTCAAGGCAACAACCGTTTTGACAATCTTACGGTTTTTGCTACACCAGCAGAAAATACTGCCGATACTACGGCACCTGCTGTAACTATTGCACCTGCTAACAATGCCGGTAACGTAGCGGTAAACGCTCCAATAACTATTGCCTTTAACGAAAACGTAAGGCTTATAAATGACGCAGTAATAACAAACACAAACGTAGATGCCCTTGTTGAGGTGCGCCTTAACAGCGCTACTGGTGCTTTGGTTCCGTTTGATGCTACATTTGCTAACAATACTATTACTATTGTACCTACTTCGGCTTTGGCCAATGCACAGGTATATTATGTAGCACTTCTTGCTAACGTAGTAGAAGATGCCAGCAATAATGCCGTTGCCACAGCAGTAACTGCTACTTTTACAACTATTGCTTTACAAACATCAATAACTGCAGGCGATATGCTATTTACAGCCTACAGGATGAATGCTACAGGCACCGAAGACGAAATTGCACTTGTAACGTTTGTTGATATTGCCCCGGGCACTTTTATCACTCTTACCGATGCTAAGTATACTACAAATACCCCAGCACAATGTGCTAATGGTATTGCGTGGACCGCTACTACATGTGTACCTGCAGGTACCGTAATTACTATTCAAACCAGTGCACTTGTGGCTAACACAGGTACAGTAGCCGGTGCGGGCTTTGGCCTTAGCTCTGGTGGCGACCAGGTTATTGTTTATACAGGCACTAACATAGCGCCTAACTACATTACGGCGCTTACAAGCAACGGTTGGGCTACAGAAAACGTATCGTGCAGCGGTAGCGTATCTATGATACCAGCCGGCCTTACAGCGGCTAACAGCAGCAACCTGAGTACAGCACCGGGCAGCGATGCCGGTAACACGGTTAACGCATTTTATAATGGTACAATGACGGGTACGCCTGCTGTACTTAAAGCGGCTATACTAAACCCTGCCAACTGGGTAGGTGTTGCGGGTGCTACTGCACCACAAACATGGCCAACGTGGGCTTTCCCAAGCTCGCCTACAGTACAAAGTGCTTCTGTAGTAAACAATACTACAATACAATTAGTATTTAACAATACGCTTAACGCAACTTCGGCTGCTAATGTGGCTAACTATACAGGTGTTGCAGGCCTTACAACGGCTGTTCTTAGCGGTAACACAGTAACGCTTACTTTTAGCACTGCTTTTGCAGCAGGCAGCTCTAATGCACTTACTGTAAATGGTGTAACAGATGTTAACGGCGTTGCTATGGCATGTCCTTATACCTTTACATTCAGCTATAACACAACGGTATCGCTTGCCAGCGAGTTTATTACGGTAAACGAAAATGCAGGTACGCTAAACTTTGTTATCAACCTGGCCAACCCGGCTGCGGGTTCGGTTGACCTTGTGGTTAAACCTGCACCGTGGAGCACGGCTACTGCCGGTGAAGACTTTACACTTCCTGCTACGCAAACGCTGACCTTTACAGGTACAAGTGCGCTAACACAAACTATTGCCATCCCAATCATTGATGATACTACGGCAGAAGAGTTTTCTGAATATTTTGTACTAAGCCTTGAAAACCCTGTGGGCCTTGCCATAACAGGAGAAACTATGGCAACTGTTTATATTAAAGATAACGATATTGAGGCACCACAGCCTAACCACGATATTGAGCTTGATTATATTACAAGCTTTGACCCAAGCGGTGCTAACGAAAGTACCTGCGAAATTGTAGTGTATGATGCAGGAAGCAAAAAACTATTTGCAACCAGCGCTGTAGAAGGCAGGCTTGACATCATAAACTTTGCTAACCCTGAGGCTCCTGTTACTGTAGGTAACATAGATATGAATACCTATGGTGGCGTAACCAGTGTGGCGGTTAAAAACGGTGTTGTAGCCGTGGCAAGCCCTAATGCTGACGAAACTGTAGATGGTAAAGTGGTGTTTTTTGATGTTAACGGTCTTTTCCTTAAGCAGGTAACTGTAGGTGCACTGCCTGATAACATCTCTTTTACACCGGATGGTACAAAAGTGCTTACGGCTAACGAAGGCCAGCCTAACGCTGACTATAGTGTAGACCCTGAAGGATCTGTTAGTATAATAGACATTAGCGGTGGTGTGGCTAACCTTACACAGGCTAACGTAAACACATTATTGTTTACTGCTTATAACGATGCTGCTGCAGAGGCTGCACTTATTGCAGGTGGTGTAAGGAAACTTAAAGCTACCAGCACAATGTCGAGAGATTTTGAGCCGGAGTACATTACTACAAGTGCCGATTCTCAAAAGGCTTGGGTTACACTACAGGAAAACAATGCTATTGCCGAGATTAACCTTGCTACCGGTACTATTACCGATGTTTGGGCACTTGGTACTAAAGATGTAAGCCTTCCGGGTAACGGATTTGATATATCTGACAACAATAACGAGATACTTATTGCCAACTGGCCTATACAGGCGTACTACATGCCCGATGGTGCTGCTACATACAGCGTGGGTGGTGTTAACTACGTGGTTACCGCTAACGAAGGTGATGAGAAAGAATATACCGGTTTTGTAGAGCGTACTACCATTGGTGCTGCTACTTACAATCTTGATGCTGCTGCTTATCCGCAGGCAGCTATGCTTAAAAAATCATACAATGCAGGCAGGTTCAGGGTTACGGCTTTTGACGGTAAAAATGATGCCGGTACTGCTTATGAAGATATCTATGCCCTTGGTGCACGTTCGTTCTCGATATTTAATGCCGATACTAAAGAGATAGTATTTGACAGTGGTAACGATTTTGAAGTATACACTGCTACAGAGTCATCAATAAGTGCTTTGTTTAATGCTGATAGCGAAGATAACAGCCGTAAAGGCCGTAGCCGTGCCAAAGGCCCTGAGCCGGAAGGTGTAACTGTTGCCCACATTGCCGACAGGACGTTTGCCTTTATTGGCCTTGAGCGTGTAGGTGGTGTCATGGTATATGATGTTACAGATCCTAACAACGTAACGTTTGTAGATTACAAAAACAGCCGTACGGTTTCGGCTTATGGTGGCGATAACGGCCCTGAAGGTATTATTTACATCAGCCAGGAAGACAGCCCTAACAATACACCTTATGTAATTGTAGCTAACGAGATAAGCGGTACACTAACCGTATATGGTGTAAATATCGAAAACCTGGGTACAGGCGATTACACCCACCAAAATACGTTTGTGGTGTTTCCTAACCCATCTGAAAACGGTATTGCTTACTTTAACCGCATGGCAAGTGTTGAGGTGTTTGACTACACCGGAAAAATGGTTTATGCTGCTAAAGATGCCCTTACTATAGATACATCTAAGCTTGCAACAGGTATTTACCTTGTTAAAACAAGCGAAGGCATAACAAAAAAACTTATTATAAAATAAGTGTTAGTTTCGTGTTTTTAATTTTTTTCCCATCCGGGAAAAAGCAAATCCTGCCCGTTCTGGGCAGGATTTTTTGTTTTGTAGTTACTGTACAAATTGGCTGAAAATCTGCTACATTTGGTGTAATCAATATATCCTTTATGCGCTCGTTTTCCTCAATAGCATTGCTCATTGCTTTTTCTTTATTTTCTATAACGGCAATGGCCCAACAGCCTTATTTTGGCGTTAAATCCCTAAAATACCAAGATGATATTTCGTTTCCGGTTTTTGAGGGTAAAACCAATGCTAAAGCAGTTAACCGCATTAACCGGCTGTTGCAAATAAGCGAGCTGCGCAGTGTAGACGGCTATTATAAATCTTCGGTTTTTGAGGGTGTAATAGATTTAGAAGATGCCGAATTTAATTATTATTACGGTATTGATTTTGAGGTACAGCACAACACGCCGCAATTGCTCTCGGTCAGGTTTAGCTTAAATTCGTGCGGGGCAACCTGTTATTACTGGACAACCTGCTACAACTTTAACGCGCAAACCGGAGAGCCTATACAGTTGGGCGACCTGCTTACTGCCGAGGGGCTGGAAAACATTAGCAATAAGGCCGCCACACGCTGGAAGGCCCGTGTAGACGATGCCCTTAAAACCCAGGATGAGCTGGATGCTGATGCTGCCGCAACTATAGGTGAATGCCTGGAAGATACCGATATGATGTTGGAAAGTTTTTATGTGCAGGGCAACGACCTGATTATTGATGCCGAAAACTGCCTGCCCAAGTTTGCCAAGTTTATGGATATAGATACAGCCATCAGGATTTCGGTTAAGGAGCTGACACCTTTTTTGAGTGATTATGGCAAGAGCATTTTTGGTATTGGCAGCAAGCCGGTATCGGGCTTTACATCAGAATACCTGTTGAAGGAATTACAGGTTTATGGCAACAAAAGCAAGGATGTTTTTTTAGGCCTGGTAACAACCACTAACGGTACTGTGGGCTATTATGCCAATAAGAAAGCCGGTATTTATGCCTATGGAGAGAGCGAAAATAACACAGGCCTTGTACTCGGCGTAGATAATGATGGCGGGCGCATAGGTAGTATTACAATTGATTTGGAGGGTAATAACGCAACTGTTGTTTATGAAGATGCCAACGGTAAAAAAATGCCTGTGCTACTTGTAAAAGACTAGGGTTTTTATTTATTGGCACGCAGGGGCAAAGAGTAAATTTTGTAAATCATTCAATTTGATATATTCCCAAATTTTAATTTTCGAAATAGAAGGATTTGACCAACAAAACATATAAAATATCCGATGGCTCGAGTGAAATTAATAACTT
>JAZKDS010000257.1:0-1523 GCA_040387455.1 Bacteroidota bacterium | reverse complement strand
GACGTTAGATTAAACTCACCATCGTAGCTTGGCAGACGCTCACGCTTAGGAATTTTAAAAGTAATTTTTGGATTGTTGTTACGACCCGCTTTTGAAACTTCTAAGATCACTTTAGTTTCACTATCGATCTTCAAATTTTCATTGCGTATATGCCAAGCTTGAAGTTGAAAATATCCTGAGCACCATATAACAAAAAAGGAAATAACAGCGTTGATTAAAAATATTGTGTAATGAGTTTTTGTATTTTTAAAAAACCAAATATCCGTTATTACGAGATATATCGGTAGTGCAATTGCAGTTAAAAAACATCCTGAATTGGCAACAAACATCCTTAATTGTTTATCTCCTGACAAGTGTAATAGTAATGCATGTAAAATAGTTATAGGTATTATACAAATAATAATTTTTATAACCAGGTTGTTCATTTTAACTATTACTTTTTGATTGTTTCTTTTAATAATTTTGAACCCTATATTAGTATTGGTTCATGAGACATAATTCTTTGTGGGCACAAGCGAGACGCTCGCGCTAGCGGATGTAAAAATAAATTTCACTTCTTGTACGGGGTGTTTAAAGGGTGATTTTTCAAAACACCTAATTTGATACTTTACCCATTCCATTTAGTCTATTAGATAAATTACGTTCACAATTTTATCAAAATCACCTATAATATCCATTCCGTGGTTATATTTATTATAAAACCCTACCGTCATCTTTAGGTGTATAAAATGAATGTTTTTTATCTTTTGTTCATAAATGTTATACCCCTTTGCTTTATCTAAAAGTTCCTGCCTGTCAAAAACCGTTTTAGATGTAAGAAGATTTACTTTAAAATATTTATCAAGATTTATAAATGTCTCTTTACTTATAACTAATGTGTCATTTTGAAGATCCATACTATAAAATGAAGGCACCACATACATCGCATTTTTTTTAGGTTCTACAATCCTATCTACTGAAGGAGGGCTGGAGGAGAATAATTCTAAATTTCCGGAAACATCCATATCATCGCTAACAGAATGACTTTTCAACCTGAGAGAATACAGGACTGCATGATCTAAAATCGCTTCTTTTTCAATTTTTACATTGTTTTGAAAATGCGTATCTATATTGCCTGACATTTCCTGTTTTACCTGACAGAAAAAAAAAGATGGGTACATTAATAATATTATTATAATTCTCATTTAATATCCACTTGTTATTATTACCGTATATCTATATCTATCTTGCTCATCCATCAAATATAGATAAATTTTTTATTGACACGAGCGACAGGTTATTGCTTAAACTTCAAACTAAAAAAATCTACTCATACCTTAAAGCCTCCACAGGGTCGAGTGCGGCAGCCTTAATAGCGGGGTAAGAGCCCGATACTATAGTAACCAGTACAATGGTGCTTAGTGCAGCAAACATGGCCTGCCACGGCATGGCAAAGGCAATATTCATTATTTTAGAAAATCCAAAGCCTGTAAGCAGCCCAAGCACTATGCCCAGCACACCGCCCATAAAGCAAATAATAAGGG
>JAZKDS010000256.1:0-1530 GCA_040387455.1 Bacteroidota bacterium | reverse complement strand
TCTGTTTTACCTACACGGTCGTATTCGGCCTGGGTAATTTCGGTATTGTTAACCTGTATGCCGCCCAACTCCTTGATCTTGTCTTCATAATATTTTTGCACTACGGCGGCGTCAAACCGTTTCTCATCCGTACGGTGCAGGTCTATGTTGATCTTAAAAGTTTTTCCTTCCCGGGCTATCAGCTTGCCATTTACGGCCATGTACTCCTTGTCGGTCGCTTTAATGTTTTTAGGGTTGGCCTCCTGCTGGTAATTGTAGGAATACAGCGGCGGTGGCGCCAGGAACGGAAAAGTGCCCAGATCCTTATCGCTTACCGGTATATTATCCAGATTAAAAGTTGTATCGGCTGCTGCAGTAACCGAATCTGTAGATTCGGTTGTTTGGGTAGTTTTGATTTTGCAGGCCGATACGGCTACAGCCAGCAGCAGGCATAAGGTTATTTTTTTCATAGTAGCTAATTATTTAGGTAAGGTATCTTCTTTAAATTTAGAGAGGTAATCACTGATAAAATCCTGAAACTGATCCAGGTTTAATATGGCGGGGTTATTTAAAAGTATCTCTAACAAATACCTGTTTTTCAAAATAGTGGTATAACCATACACCCGCCTAATGCCTGCATTTACATCATGAGATACCCAACTTTTGGCACCCAACTGAAAGCGGCTTAACTTTAAGGCGGTTTTATCCTTTGATTCTTTGGCCATATCATATTTAGTTTCGGCATCGCCCAACAGGCCCTGGTTGCGTACCGGTTTAGTATCAGTAAGTATTATGCTGAATACTTGCTGATCAGAATGTGTACCTATACTATAATAAGTAGCTACTAAACCCTCATCGCAGCTGGCAGGTGCCAGAAGCTTAAATTGTTTGTATTGCGGCATGTTTGGCAATACAGCCATAAGTACTTTACAACCTTCGGGCGCTTGCGCGCGCGCCATTGTGGTGAGTGCTGCAAAAAATAGTAATAAGAGTTTCTTCATATATGGTATCCCACTATCAAATATCAAGCCTTGGTTGTGTTGGTTACAAAAGCTTAACAGTAGATGGGGAGAAATGTTGACGGGAATTACCAAATTAAACCCTCCTGTGGATTGCTAAGCTTTAACCTTTACCGCGTAACAAAAAACGTTTTCCAAGCTTTATAAAATATAATTCAAAGTATTTATAAACCATATAACTTAGCCAAAACGTAGCCACTATAGTTAAAATTACTACCCCACCTTTTATCAAAAAATAATGCGGAAGAGTTTGCGGAATTTTTTTTAAGGTGAAAAGGCGCCATACAATGGGATGCAGCAGGTATAATGAATAACTCATTTCGCCCAATGTTGCTAATGGTTTATGGATGAAAGACGGAAACTCTACCTTGTTTTTATAAAAAGCAAAACAAATACCTAAAGTTACTACGGTATAAATGATCCTGGTATGGCCCGTTACTAAAAATATACGGTTGCCTTGTACCGGGAAAAGAATAAATACCAGGACGAAAAAAACCAGCAGGCAAAAATTAATACGGGTATCAATAACCAC
>JAZKDS010000255.1:0-5836 GCA_040387455.1 Bacteroidota bacterium | reverse complement strand
CGGTATGCCTAAATGGTACCTACTTTCGGTTAATAACCCAGCTTCGGGTACTGCGTTAGATGTTTCAAACAAATTTCATGAAACCGGGCTGTTTGCCAATATAGACCCGGCTTTTATGTTTAATCTTTTGGTAGAGCCGGCAACAAATCCTGTTACACCACCTACATCTTCACCGGTATGCAGCAATACTAACGATGCAATGTTCTCACAACAATGGGGCTTATATAATGCAGCTTACCCTAACTATGATATAAATGCCTGCGAAGCATGGACTATCTCTCAGGGTGCAGGTGTTAAGGTAGCGGTTATTGACTCGGGCATACAGACCAACCATACTGATTTAGCTACAAATATGGCATCATATAGTTATGACTCATTTACTCCAACAATACCGAGTAAAGTATATACCTATCATGGAACCTACGTTGCAGGCATAATTGCTGCTAAAAGAAATAATGATGAAGGTACTGTTGGCGTGGCCCCGCAGGCAAAACTGGTATCGATAAGTAATCCTTTATCTGCTCCTATAGATAACGAGAATGGTAATGATGATCCGGGTATTGACCCTATAGACCCTCTAAATCCGAACCAAAGTGAAACTACCTTCCCACATCAAATGACAAATGCATTTGCTTGGGCTGCCGGTAATTTACCAAGTGGTGAATACAGGTCTGATATTATCAATAATTCATGGGGGCTTTTGGGCGGTCCGGATTACAGTGATACTTACTCTGCTATCTTAGAAGGTACTATTATAAGTGCAATTGAAAGTGGCCGAAATGGTAAAGGGTGCATTATTGTATTTGCCTCAGGAAATGGCGGGGGTGCAGTAAGTTATCCGGGAAATATTGACGAACGTATTTTAACCGTTGGGGCTATAACCGATCATGGAATGAGACCTGATTTTTCAGGTCGTGGAGAATTTTTAGATGTAGTAGCGCCAGGAGATGGTATAGAGTCTACTGTATATACAAGCACGTCACTATATCCTAATGTACCTTTGCAAAATGAAATTATAAATAAATCAGGGACATCCTTCGCTGCACCACATGCGTCAGGCATTGCAGCCCTGATGCTTTCTGTAAATCCCTGCCTTTCAGGCCAGCAGGTACGTGATATTATAGAAGGTACATCGCAAAAAATTAATACTACGGCATATGAGTTTAGTACTGACGCCATACACACTAATGGTACATGGAACAACAATATAGGTTATGGGCTTGTTGATGCTTATGCTGCCGTGCAGGCGGCACAGCAAATGAATTCAGCTACCTTAGACCTGTATATTAAAGACTCTTTTAATGATTTTGGTATTGAACCCAATACCATAACCGAACACATGTGGGCCAGTGAGGATATATGGATAAGAAATGTTGATGATGGTGAGTTTGAACATCAAAACCCGGCCTATAAGGCTAATGGGGCACCAAATTTTATATATGTACGCGTTATCAATAAAAGCTGCGTAGCATCTACAGGCAATGAAACCCTTACCATTAACTGGGCAAAAGCAAGCACCAGCCTTAACTGGCCTACAGACTGGAATGGCTCTCAATATTTTAATACATATCCCCTTAGCGGTGTGCTGCCTGGTATAACAATACCAGTTTTGCAGCCGGGGCAGGAAACTATTGTAAAAGTGCCGTGGGTTGTACCCAACCCTGCAAACTACGTGATTGCGGGTACAGATCAATGGCATTTTTGCCTACTGGCAAGGGTGGATGCTGTGAATGACCCTATTAACGTACCCCTGCCTTCTAACCCCGGCCAGATAGCAAGCGAAAACAATAACATTGCATGGAAAAATGTTACGGTTGTAATTTTACCTATGGGTGGAAAATTAGGCGGTAAAATAGCTGTACGCAACCCTGCCAATGCTGTAAAAACCTACAAACTTACTTTTATAACCGACACAAACGAAACCGGTACAAAAATATTTGAGGAAGCAGAAGTAAGGATAATACTTGACAACGAACTTTTCCATATATGGGATAATGGCGGAAAGAAAGGCAAAAACATTCATTATGAAGGCGGCACTACCATCAGGATTACAGGAGAAGGCGCTGCCTTAACAGACCTTACATTCACAGCCCTCCAGGTAGCCAGTTTAAACCTCGAATTCAGCTTTTTGACAGAAGAACTTTCTGACAAGCAAAATTTTGTATACCATGTACTACAGGACGAACCTGCGACCGGAACAATAATAGGTGGTGAAACCTATAAAATAAACAAGCTGCCAAGGCCCTTATTTATAGCAAATGCAGGTAACAATAAGATGGCGAATATTAATGAACTTGTAACCATAAGCGCTGAAGAAATTGATGAGCCTGCCCTGTACAACTGGTATGACAGCGAAGGGAACCTGATTTATGAAGGGGCCGATTTTACAGTATCGGTAACTGTAGCGGCACAATACAGGCTGGAAATAATAGCACTGGCAGACGGTTACAAAGATTATAGCGAAGTAAATGTTGCACTTAACCCTAATGCAATAGAAACCGTTTCTCCTAATCCGTCGTCTGATGTTGTAACCGTAACCTACAACATCAACCAGGGTACTTCGGCCTACCTTGCAGTAACCGGTTTTTACGGCTCTAATGTTTCTAACAATTACATACTCGATGTAACCCAAAATTCGGTAACTTTAGATGTCAGTTTATATCCGCAGGGCCTATATACCGTTACCTTGATATCAGACGGGCAGGTTTCGGGCTCAACCACATTAATTAAAGAATAGATTACACTATGAAAAAGATAATAATAACATTTTGCTTCGTACTGCTATCCGCTTTAACAAGTGCCCAATCCTGGCAAAGTGTAGGTAATCCCGGCCTCAGCCAGGCCGGGGCATCGTATATATCATTAAAATTTAATAGCGCGGGCATACCCCATGTTGCCTATGTAGATTTTGCGCATAATAGTAAAGCAACAGTACAAAAATTTGAAAATGGCAGTTGGCAAACCGTAGGCACCGCAGGATTTACTGCTGCAAATGCGCCCCATGTCTTTTTAGCCTTTGATAATAATGATGTGCCTTACATAGCCTTTAAAGATGGTGCTAATGAATATAAGGCCACGGTAATGAAGTTTGAAGGAGGCAACTGGCAAACGGTTGGCACCGCAGGATTTTCGGCTGACGTTGTAGATTATACCACCCTGGATTTTAATAGCAATAATACGCCCTATATTAGTTATGAAGAAGGATTTCAAAACAAAGCCACTGTAATGAGTTTTGTCAATGGTGGCTGGTATGCAGTAGGATCTTCAGGATTTTCCACACAAGCCGCTAATGTAAAGATGGCTATCAGCAATAATAATATACCTTATATAGTTTATTGCAGTACGGGTTGGGGAAGCAAAGCTACGGTAAAAAAGTTTGAAGACGGCGCGTGGCAACTGGTAGGTTCAGGAGCATTTTCCGCAGGGGTGGCCTATGGTTTTTGTATAGCTTTTGATAGTAATGATGTACCGTATGTATCCTATATGGACTCGCCAAATTCTACTGATATTAACCGGGCTACTGTAATGAAATTTGATGGCGTTACCTGGCAGCCCGTAGGTACTGAAGGTTTTACCGAAGGCCCGGCAAACTACATTACTTTTGCTTTAGATAATAATGATGTGCCTTACATAGCTTATAGTGACGAACTGAATGATGATAAAGCTATTGTAATGAAATTTGAAGAAGGCAGCTGGCAGACTGTAGGTACGGCCGGGTTTTCGGCAGGTGTGGCTTACGAGACATCAATAGCCTTAAATGGAACAGTTCCGTATGTAGCATATTGGGATGTAGCAAATGCCAACAAAGTTACTGTAATGAAATATGACCAGACTGCCGGCCTTAATGAGGCTTTTGCTAACAATTTGGTTATTTATCCCAACCCCACCCGCAATGTGGCTACAATAAGCAACATCCCCGCAGGTAGCATGCTACAGGTTATAGATATTACCGGCAAGGTAGTGTATACAACACAGGCTACTGATATTCAGGCAACCGTAAATACTTCAGCGCTGGCAGGTGGGGTATATGCGGTTAAGGTATCACTGGGCGATAAAGTTGCGGTTAAAAAACTTGTGGTAGAGCGTTAAGCGTCCTAAACATTATAATAAAGGAAACCGGCACTGTCCGGTTTTTTTTTGCGTTAAAAAGTAATGGCTGCAGGTCAATACGTTTGTTTTACCTATTTTTATATTATGGATAACAACCTTCTTGTAATTATAGGCGGCGATGCCGCCGGAATGTCGGCAGCATCAAAGGTACGCCGTGTAAACAAAGACAAAAAAATACTGGTTTTTGAAAAATCGGCCTATACCTCGTACTCCGCCTGTGGTATACCCTATTTTATTTCGGGTGTTATAGAATCGGCAAATGAACTCATTCGCCGCAGCCCGCAAGAATTCAGGGATAAATACAACATTGATGTAAAAACCGAACACCTGGTGCTACAGGTAGATACGGCAGGTAAACGAATCCGCGTACTCAACAAGCAAAATAATACCGAATTCTGGCAACCTTACAACCAGTTGCTTATTGCTACCGGTGGGAAACCTTATTGCCCGGAGCATATTGCAGGTCACGATGCAGAAAATGTTTTTGGTGTAAGCACCCTAAAAAGCGGACTCAATATTGAAAACTACATTCTCCAAAAAAAGCCAAAAAGCGCCGTGATTATTGGGGGTGGTTACATTGGCCTTGAAATGGCCGAGGCCCTGCTCATCCGAGGGCTTAAAGTAACACTGGTTAACCGCGCCTCACAGGTTATGAATACGCTGGACTCTGATATGGGTGCCCTGGTTAGCGAAGCAATACGTAAACTGGGCGTAACACTATATCTTGATGAAGAGTTGGTGGGCTTTGAAATAGAACAAAACACGGTTAAAAATGTAATTACCGATAAGCAAACTATTGCTACAGATATGGTGGTATTTGGCATGGGATCATCGCCCAATACTTCATTTTCAGAGGGTTCAGGTATAGATCTTGGCGTTAAAGGAGCCATTAAGGTAAATGCCCGCATGCAAACCAATATTGATACCGTTTGGGCTGCCGGAGATTGTACCGAAACATTAAATCTTGTCAGTAAGCAACATATATACATTGCCTTGGGTACTGTAGCAAATAAAACAGGTTTGGTGGCCGGTAGCAGCATTGCCGGAGAGCAGGCGGTATTTCCGGGGGTGGTGGGCACGGCGGTATGCAAAATATGCAGTTATGAGGTAGCCCGTACCGGACTTCAGGAAAAAGAGCTTAACAAGCTGAATATAGAATATGTTGCCACAGCTATTGACAGCCTTACCCGTGCCGACTATTACCCCGGAGCCAGTAAAATTGTAGTGAAGCTTTTAGCCGAAAAAAACAGCGGAAGGCTGCTGGGTGGCCAGATTATAGGCGAAGAAGGTGCCGCAAAGCGCATTGATGTTTTGGCAACTGCCATAACACACAACCTTACGCTGCAAAATATTATAGACCTTGACCTTTCTTATGCACCACCGTTTTCTCCTGTGTGGGATCCGGTGCAAACAGCTGCACGCAAACTTATAAAAATGATATAGAGAATATTAAACGTACTGTAAAACCAATATAATGCTTACTATTTTAGACAAACTTAAAAAACTAAAAGCCCTGGCCGATACCGGGCTAGTATATGCTACTGACGGTTATAACCGGGAACGCTATGCCGAAATATTACAAATTAGCATAGAGCTAATGGCACAAACCAGTGGTAACAGCATTGAAGATTTGAATGCTATGTTTACACCCGTAACAGAATACCCTACTGTAAAAACCGATGTTAGGGCACTGTTGCTTAGCCCTGATAAAAAGCAGGTGCTTATG
>JAZKDS010000254.1:8696-13778 GCA_040387455.1 Bacteroidota bacterium | reverse complement strand
TTTTCCTGAAAATATTAAATTGTTTGTTGTGGAGCAGGAAGGTAAAATACGAGCCGGAACCGTGATTTTTGAAACAGATACGGTAGCCCATGCCCAGTATATATCCGGCGATGGAGATAAAGGTATAACAGGCAGTCTTGACTTTTTGTACTATGAACTCGTTACCCGCCTGTATGCCCATAAAAAGTATTTTGATTTTGGCACATCTAATGAGCAGCATGGTACCAGGCTTAACCGCGGCCTGGCTTTTTGGAAAGAAAGCTATGGTGCCCGTACCATTGTGCAGGATATAACTTTACAACCTAAACCATCCGCATTTTGCAGTTTGTAAAAAACATACTTAAAAGTCCGCTGGTGCGGCTTACATCGCTTAATAGCCTTAGTGTAGTAACAAGGGTTATAGGCGGGCTGCTGGCCAGTAAAATGACGGCCATTTTTATAGGACCTTCAGGATTGGCGCTAACGGGTAGTTTCCGTAATTTTTTGGCCTCGTTAGATGCATTTAGCACCCTTGGCCTGCAAAACGGCATCATAAAATATACCGCCCAGCACGAAAAAGAAAAAGACAAATTGTACCGTTCATTAGCTACATCATTTATTGTAATAGGTATGGCAGTAATTGTATGTGCTGTGGTGCTTATCCTGCCGGCCGCTTACTGGAGCGCGCGCATTTTTAACGGCAATCGAGAGTACGGGTGGATATTTAGCCTTACCGGCTTTGCCTTACCGCTTTATAGTGGCAGCCTTTTATTTATGGCAGTGCTTAATGGCTTTGGCAAATACCGGCAGGTAATATGGATAACCATATGGAGTTATGCGGTGGGTGTACTTTTATCCGCATTGCTTATTTATAAAATGGGACTTTCGGGCGCATTTATAGGCCTGCTGGGCACTCCGTTTCTTATGTGCATTTTTGCAATTTTTCCTGTTTATAAGCTTACCGATGGCTTTGCCTTTTTACAGTTGCGATATTTTGACCGTGCCGTGCTGCGCAACCTGCTTTCGTTTAGCCTTATGAGTGTTATTTCGGCAATACTGGGGCCTACAATATACATTGCCCTGCGCAACATGCTTATAGGCCATAGCGGCGGCGATGTAGCCGGGTACTGGGAAGGAATCAACCGCATATCTGCGTTTTACATGATGTTTATCTCTACTTTTTTAGGGGTTTATTTTTTGCCAAAATTATCGCAGGCTACATCAGATGCGGAGACTAAAGGCATCTTCAGGTCTTATTATAAATTAATGGTGCCCCTATTTAGCATTGGGCTGTTACTGGTATATGTGCTGCGCAAATTTATTATAAGCGCAATTTTATCTGAGGCCTTTATGCCTATGGAGAAGCTGTTTATATGGCAGATAGCCGGCGATTTTTGTAAGGTATGTTCCCTGATACTTGGTCATGAGTTTTTTGCAAAAAAAATGACGCGGGCTTTTATTTTTGCCGAATTACTGTCTTTTGCTATTTTATATACTTCAGGAAAGTTTTTAATAACTCAATTTGGCGCGGAAGGTGCGGTAATGGGTCATGCGTTTACCTGTTTGATGAGCTTAGTTGTATTAACGGTATATTTTAGGAAAAAGCTGTTTTAAATAACAAATAAAACGATTACTAACATGGGCATAAGACAGAAAATACAATTTTACCGTAAGGTAAACTGGATAAAGACATTGTACTTTAACTACAAAAAATTTCCGTTTACGGTGGCTAAAAAGCTACCTGTATTTTTTTACGGACCTGTAAAGTTGACAGATATATCTGGCGAAATAATAATTGATGCGCCCATTAAACGCGCCATGATAGGCTTTGGGCAGCCTTATGAATTTACCTCATTACATAAGGGTATTGCAGAATTAAAATTATCAGGAACAATAGTATTTAAAGGGCATGTACAATTTGGTAAAGATTATTTTATTTACATAGCAAAAGATGCCTATGCAGAGTTTGGCCATATGGCTTCATTGGCATCAAACGGTAAAATTATTTGTACTCAAAGCATCATTTTTGGTAAATACGCCCGCATAGGTTCAGAGTCGCAACTTATAGATACCACTTTTCATAAAATGATAGATTTAGCTACCGGTAGGCAAATGCCTGTAGCCGGCAATATTGTGTTAGGCGATTTTAATTATGTGGCAAATCGTGTATCTATAATGAAAAACACGATAACACCAAATTTTTGTACCATATCATCAAATAGCCTTTGTAATAAAGATTATACGGCTTTTGGGCAAAACATAATGATAGGGGGTACTCCCGCTAAACTTTTAAAAACAAACATTACCCGTGACTGGCAGGGCGAGAGCGAAGACATGAAAAAGTGGTTAATTGTTTAGTGTTAAAATTTGATTAATTTTTTTAACGAGTATTAACTTTGTATTAGTAAGATTTGTAGTTTAGGAGAAATTTAAAAATCTTCCTAATTATGAAAAAAAATCTTCTTTCGGCAACGGCATTATTTGCCTTTGCTACAATCACAGCACAAACAACAATTTACAATGGTGACGGGACTCTAAGTACAAACAGAATTGTTACAATGGCTGCTAAAAACCTGACTTTTCAGCCGTCATCAACAGTAGGGGCAGGGGGATTATTTATTAATGGGACAACCGGTAGTGTAGCTTTTACAAAATCTTCCACAGCTAGCACATTTGCTACTGGTGTAATAAGGAATAAAGAGTGTCTTGTATTTTCGGCGGGTAAGCTACTGGATGGCGAGCAGGATGCCAGATTGTTTAATTTCTATGATTTTCCCTTTTCCAATCAAAATACTAACGGAGCTACTGTTTGGGTAGATATTGAAGACAGGGGATATATTACCAGGCAGAATTTTTGGGCTACACAAGGAAAAGATTCTAAATTTACCCTATTTGATAAAACCCAGGCTGAAACTTTTGGTGTATATGATGATGGTAACAGCAATGTAAATTTAACAATGCCCAAGGCTAATTCACATGTTTGTATAGGTACAACTTCGTATAATGACGGAACGGATACATATGCACTTTCAGTTAAAGGTAATGTGAGGGCTAACAGGGTAAAAGTTTATACTACCTGGGCTGACTATGTATTTGAAGACAATTATGAACTGCCAACATTAAATGAGGTTGAAACGTATATTAATGAAAACGGCCACCTTAAAGACATACCTTCGGCTGCAGAAGTTGAAGCTAAGGGTATTGAGCTTGGTGAAATGAATAAATTACTTCTGCAAAAAGTAGAAGAGCTTACGCTGTATATGATTGAACAAAATAAAGTAAATGCACAACAAGCTCAACAAATAGAAGAGCTTAAAGTGCAGGTAAAGAATTTATCTGAAAAGAAATAAATATAAGTATTTAAAAATATGAAAAACTTATATTTATATATGTGCATATTGCTGTATGGGTATACTGCAATAGGGCAAAAAAATGACCATTGGCAGTTAGGAAAATCAGATTTAGATTTTTCTACAAATCCAAATACAGTAAATACTGTTTCTACAATTAATGGTAATAATTATGGAAAAGCCTCTGTAAGTGATAGTAATGGTGATTTATTATTTTATACTGACGGTATCGATGTATGGACTAAGAACCATACAATTATGACGAATGGTGATGATATAAGCCCATGGCCTCAATATATGGGAGTTGTACTTATCGTACCACATCCGGGGGATATCAATAAGTATTTTATTTTTAGAACGTTTACTGTAATTAGCTCAAATGATGGCCCATCGATATCTTCATATTATGTTTATTCTGTGGTAGATTTTTCTAATAATGCACTTGGAGAAATAACTATAAATCCAGATAGCATTTATCCGTTAAATCAATATACAGCTAAGGTTGCAGATTTGACACATTATGCAACATATAGCCCAATGGTTTGTGTAAAGAGTTATTCAGGCAATTTTTATTGGTTAATCCTACAGGATGGTAATAATTTACTCAGTTGTAAAATTGATAATAATGGTATAAATTCACCTGTAATATCTACATTTGGGAATAATACAATTTACAACGTTATAAATTCCCCTTCATATAATGGATCGCTAAATGGAATTAGCAAAAGCATGTTTAGGTTGGCTTCAAATGGAACAATAAGTAAACTATACGGATTGGAATATTCAACACTTTCATCTAATAATCCAGATCCGTTATCACACAGATCTAAATTTTATAGTTTAGACTTTAATGACAGCACTGGTATATTTACAAATTTCCAGCAAATTCAGACTTATTTTTCTACTGATAATTATGGCATATCCAATAATTTTGAACTTTCTCCTGATTTGCAAAAAGCATATTTTGTACAATATAAAGCACCGGTTTATTCGAACACTACTAACAATGCCATAGATGGACAAATAATTGTAAAGGATTTGTTAAACTTGACATCTCAACCTCGTTTGTTATATGAGTTTAGTAGCCCTACAACTCCATCATCTGGGTTTTATGCCCTTCAAAAAGACAAGTACGATAACTTGCTAATAAGCTCTACATCGGCAACTGCTAATAAAAATAAGTATGTACATATAGTAAATAATCCTAACTCATTTACAGGGTCATCTGTTCAATTGAACTACGTGTCGTTAAATAATAACACTATTAGTGCTTTACCACAATTAATTCATAATGCGGTAATCCAATGCCAGGGAGATATTGTGCTTAACACTACAGAAACCTTTGTAAACCACGAATACAAATCATATTCTAAAATCACTACTAATACAAATTATGTGGTAAACAGCGGGGCTGATATAACATTGCATGCAGAAGAAGCAATTTATCTGGAGCCTAATACGGATGTTAAATCTGGGTCAAAATTTTTAGCCGAGATTTTTGAATGCCCTGTAGGTAATGGTAGATATGGTAGTTTTAATGAGCAAAATGGAGAGCAAGGAACTGTAGCGCTTGTTGATGCTACAAAACTTTACCCTAACCCTAATAATGGTTCTTTTGAAATTACGCTGGGTAAAGAAATTACTGGAGACCTACTTGTGGTGGTGTATGATATTTATGGCAAAACAGTTTATAGCGGTAATGCAAAAACCAATCGTTTTGCTGTTGATGTACCTAACTTATCTACAGGTATGT
>JAZKDS010000254.1:0-8686 GCA_040387455.1 Bacteroidota bacterium | reverse complement strand
TGTAAGGTTATCTTCAGGTGATTATAATGAAACTATTAAGTTTGTAAAACAATAAATACGTTCAATATAAGTGTTATTAACCTGCTCAGTAAATGGGCAGGTTTTTTTATTTACCCCACGCAGCAAGATATTTTTTTGCAACCTTAATATAATTATGTTCTTTTTCTATAAATGCACGGGCACGGCTGCTTATTGCGCTAATTTCAGATGGGTTTTCTATAAGTTTAATGAGTTCGGCCACAATGGCATCAGCATCGGGCAGGGCATTTATGGCCACCGGTTGGCTCAGGTTGTAGTGCTGCGTAAATTCTGTTTCGGCACCGGTAAAAACTACTTTGCTCTTTGCCATCGCTTCCAGTGCATTATAACCCTGATCAAAAGCATATACCTGGTCTAATACAATATGAGCCCGGTTATATAGCTCTATATATTGCTTGTACGGAATGTTTTCGGTTACAATGATTTCGACTTTATCTGGATACTTTTCAGCAACGATTTTTAATGCATTTTCAAAATAAATAATGCCTTTTTTAATATAGCTAAGTCTATTGATACCCAGAAAAATAATTACTTTATCTTCAACTTTAAATTCAGTATGTTTTATGGTATCAGTGTTTATGGGGTTAGCAATAAAAATGGTGTCATATTTCAGTGCTTTCATGGGTATTTCATAATCCATGTCAGATGTAATTAAGCAGTTGGCACGTGCTTTAATCCACTCAAAAAGCCCACGGTGGCTTTTGCCAGCATATTTAAGGGTGTAGGCAAAATCAGGAGCCAGTGCCTTATTGCTGAGGTAGGGAGTAAGTACCGAATACCGTAGTTTTCCTGATAAAACATAGTCTACTACAGGGGTTTCATCACCACATACCAGCAGGTTCATAGAGCCATTTTGTGCCAGTAGTTTTTTTAAAAGGCGTTTTGCAAGCCAGGGGTGGGTTTCGAGTGCATCGCTGTTTATCAGTTGTATATGGTCAAAACCTTTTAATTTTGGCAAGAGACTGTAAAAACGCAGGCCATGTTCTGTACGTTCAATATCAATGCCTGTAATGCGGTGCACCACTTTTTTAGTAAGCGTTAAAAAACGGTTTCCTGATATGGTTTTAGCCGCAATATTAAGGTTTGTATTATATTGTTTAAAGGAGTCGCCAGTACTAACAATCAGTGTTTCATGGCCTAATGCCTCAAGCCCTTCTTTAAGTGAGTTGTGCAGCCTGCTGTATTCTCCCACCAAAAGTATTTTCATCCCGCAACTTAATTTTTTTATATTTGTTGATGTAAATATATAACAATTGGCAGGAGCTTTTAATAAATCCGACATCGAAATTTTGCTGTCTACCATGAACCGGACGAGCCTGGATTTTTTGCTGCCGATGTTTCCATTTGCGCATTTTTCAGATTTTACTATCCTCATTATAAACCAGACTACAGCCGCTAACCAGCTTACATCTGAATATCCGTCCATTCGCGTTATGAATGTTTTTGAGCGGGGGCTGAGCAAAAGCCGTAATCTGGCCATAGCCAATGCCTCAAAAAAAATAGGCCTTATTGCTGATGACGACCTTTTGTATATGGAAGGTTTCGACCAAAAAATAATACAGGGCTTTAATCGTTTTCCGGATGCTGCTATAGTAAAATTCAATATGGTTTCGTTTGAGGGTGTGCCATTCAGGAAGTATCCAAAAGAACCTACGGGCAACCTCAGCGCATTACAACGGCTCAACAGCAGCTCCTGCGAAATGGCGCTCAGTATAACAGCGCTTCGGCAGTCAGGAAAAAGGTTTGATACACGCTTTGGCCTGGGCAGTATGTTTCCGCTGGGAGAAGAGCCTGTGCTCATCAACGAGCTGCACCATGCGGGCTACCGGGTGGCTCATAACCCCGAAGTTATTGTATCGCATAAAATGTTTGCTGATAGCGATAATATACCGCAAGCCGAAAATTACCGCATAAGGGGCGCGTACCTGTCTAAGATATTCGGCAAAAAATTCTGGCTGTGGCTGGGTATCCAGCTGGCCTATAATTTAAAAAGCGGCGAGGTAAAGCCGTGGCAGGTTTTTGCCTGTTTAAAAAATGCCCTTAAGGGAAAAAATCAATTAGAACATTTGCAGCATGAAAACATCTCTTAGTGATATCAAAATAATAGATCTCCCGGTAATTGAAGATAGCCGCGGCAACCTTGCCTTTATTCAGGAGGGGATAGTGCCTTATGCTTTTAAGCGTGTATACTATCTTTTTGACATACCCAGCGGTGCCGAAAGGGGTGGCCACGCGCATATTGAGCAAAATGAGGTTTTAATTGCCCTTAGCGGTAGTTTTGATGTAATTCTGGATGACGGCAGCCTAAGAGAGAGTTACACGCTTAACAGGCCCGGAAAAGGCCTTCACATCACTACGGGGATATGGCGCGAGCTTGAAAATTTTTCATCTGGAGCTATATGCCTTGTTATTGCCGAGGATGTATTTAGCGAAGCTGATTATATTAGGGAATATGCCGATTTTTTAACCTACAAGAACAAATAATATCCTGAAATCAGGAGCGCAGCCTTATACCGCGCTTATACAGCCATTTCTTAAGCCACAGCATGAGCCTTAGCATAAAAGGTGGCAGGCTAAAAAGCAATTTTTTCTTTAAGGATATTTTTGTCGGTGGAACCTGTTTCAGCAGTTCGCGGCTTTGTATTATAGCGCCTGCCGTGCGGTATTTTAAGGCATACTCAAGGCGGTACATATTTAAGAAGGCATTTAGGCCGGGATTGTTTTGCTCGTAGCCCGCATAGGCGCTAAAATCCATTATTTTTTGTTCGGTAAGTCTTATTTTTGAAAGGCTCTGCGGAATGTGGAAGTTATATACCGAGGTATAGCTACTGCCCAGCGCTACGGGATAATGCAGGCCTATGCGCACCCACATATCGGTATCTTCACTGTTTGTATAGCTTTCATTAAACAGGCCTGTGGCTGCAAATACCCCGCGTGGTACGGCAATAGAAATAGACACAGCCAGCCTGTTGGTAATGCTTGCAGCAAAAAAATCAGGCACAATGCCAGTAAAATCATCAGGGATGCCGTTTAAGACCGGCTTTTCTAAAACGGCCGAACCCGGGTTTTTGATGTAATACCGCAATGCCAGCATACCGGCCTGCGGGTATTGTACGTGCAGACCAAGCAGTTTTTCAAGATGGCTGGGCATCCATTCATCATCGGCATCCAAAAAGGCTATTAGCTGCCCTTGTGCCTTGCTTATGGCTGCATTGCGTGCCGCAGCGGCACCCGCGTTATCTGTTTTCAAATAGGTGAGCCGCTCATAACTATGGTTTTCAAAAATCCTGCCGCTGCCATCGGTAGAGCCGTCGTTTACCACTATAACCTCAAAATCCTGAAATGTTTGCGCGTATACGGTAGCCAAGGTGTTTTTTATATACCCCGCCTTATTGTATAACGGTATTACTACAGTAAATACTGGCATTAGGGTTTAGATATTAAAAATATGGTTTCGTTGTCTGCAAGCCCTTTGCGGATATCTGCAGCAAAGGTTTTTACAGCTGCATTAAAGCCTGTATTTTCAAGCCTTTCTTTTAGCCCTTCAACAGAGTAGATGCGCACGTGGTCATCCTGGCCAAAATGTACTTCGCGGTCCTGCGGGGTGGTTATAGCAGGGTTTTCATAAATATCACCATCTTTAAAAGGGGTTTGTATCAGGGCTTTACCGCCGGGTTTTAGCACCCGGAACAATTCGCTCATGGCCTTTTGATCTGCATCTATATGCTCCAGCACGTGGTAGCATATTATCCTGTCTACCGAATTATTGGCTAAATCAAGTTGGGTAATATCAAAACGGTAATCGGCTATAAAATTCCCAGACAGGTCAGTAGGCATATAGGTTATGTGTATAACCTTTTTCATGTTGCGTGCCAGGCAGCGTGATGGCGAAAAATCAAGCACGGTATAGCCCGGCTTTAAAAAGTCATCGTTAATAAGCTGCCACAGGCGTCTGTCTCTTGAAAGGCTGCCGCATTTAGGGCAAAGCAAATCCTTATTAGGCAGGTGCAAAAAGGTGCGAAGCTTTTTATTGCAAATGGTGCACTGGTGCTTATTGCCGCTGTAAAAAGCAGCATAAATACCCCGTATGGCCACTTCGTGCTTTTGCAGCTGTTGTGTGGGTATAATTTTAGAAAGTAACTTTTTAGCGCCGTTATACATCAGGGTTATTTTAAAGTGCAAAGATAGCCTAATCGGTATAAATCAAAAACAATCATAGAGGGCTTGGCCCCCAGCAGGTTTTTGCGCAGGCGTTGCTTAAAGGTGTTAAAAGTCTTTGCTGCAAAGGCGGCCATGCCGAACTTTTTCAGCCTGCAATAAGCCGCTCCAAGGCGAATGTAGTCTGCCGGCAACAGATTGTTGTCTATAAGGTACTTAAGTCCCTGTGTGGCTTCTTCTGTTTTTCTCAAAAAAATCTCGCCTGTCTCAAGGCCGTTATGGCAAACAGGGTTGTGTATGTGCTGCACTTTTATGTTTTTTTCGCTTAAGTTATAGGCAAAAAGCACATCTTCATAACGCAGGTTAGGTATCTCTTCGTTAAAGCTTACCTTGTTGAAAATGCTTTTGGAAATAGCAAAGTTAAGTGTTAGAAACGACCGGTAAGGCATATCTTCCCGTGGGCCTACGTGCAATGCTTCGCGATCGCGGCCGTATACCCAGCGCAGCAGCTTTTCGCGCGGCGGCTTCTGGTGTTGGTACTCTATACCGCCATACACTGCTTTTTCCTCGGCATTAAGGTATTGCAGGTACTGGCAAATAAGATCGGGCGTGGTGGACATGGTATCGGCATCTAAAAAAAGCAGCCAGTTGTACTGCGCCTTTTTTGCCAGCAGGTTGCGTATTTTGCTACGGCCTATATTTTGCTGCAGTAACTTGTATTTGCAGTTATCAATAAGGCCTATTTGCTGGTTTTTGCTTATTGTGGCATTATCAGTACTGGCATCATCCAGCACAATTATCTCAAATTCAATATGCTCGCGCTTTGCCTGAAACTGCAGTTCCTGCACCAGGGGTAAAACGTTGTAGTTATATGTAGGTATTAATATAGAGAGCATGTATTTATTTGTGAGTAAATATATTGATTTTACTTTTTATTAAAAAACGGCAACCTTAAAGTTTCAAATTTATGTTTAAATGTGAGCATAAGGCAAATTACCATTAAAAATTCAAAAGGATAGCTGTAGCGTGAGTTTGTGCCAAAGGTTACAAACGCCTGCAATACAGATGCTGCCATAACCACCACCACAATAATTAGCGCGGGTGTTATGGTACGGTTTTTAAAATAACGGAATAGGTGCACCGGTACTAATAAAACAAAAAGCACCTTTAATAAAAAAAGCATAGCGCGCTCTATAAAAAACACCAACAAAAATGCCTTGTTAGCATACTTAAAATTAAAATCGTCATAACTCCACTGAATCGTAACAAGCCAAAAATCTGAAAATGAAACCAGTACCTGCTTTAAGTAAGCCCCCGGATTTTGTTTGATTGCAACACTACCATAGCGCGAAAGCTCATCGCTAAGTTCAGTAAAGTTAAGCCCTGTTTTTTGCTGCATTTCCGGGTATGCATACCAAATGGTCATTGATACGTCTTTACCTTCTTTAATAGCAATTTCGCGGTGTTTGGCATATATGTCGCCTATAAGCTTGTACTTAGGCGGTACTTTTTCGGCAAAATATACGCAGTTTTGGGCTATATTAATACCATAAAAAGTTGTTGAGGTAAAACGGCCGGTGTTTACCTGGTTAAGCCGCGACCAACCTAAAAAAGCCGCCAGTGAGAACAAAAGCACTACCAGTTTTGAGTTGATTATATTTTTGAAACTGAAATCTTTAAGTGTGTATAATCCATACACTAAAAATGGTAAAAAAATGTAAAACGGTTTTATAAAAGTAAGCCAGCCCAGCAACAGGCTTACTATAACAGCCTGTTTAAAAGAATTGTTGTGGTACAGTAATTTTAAGGTGTGGTAAAAAGCCGCCACCATAAACAATAGCGTAAGTGCCTCTGTAAGTATGTTGGTTTCATAAAAAAGTACATGCAGCATGCTGTTAAGCAGTAATGCAGTATAAAATGAAATGCTATTGCTAAAAGCAAGCAGGCGCAGGGTTTTATAAGTATATACGGTAGTTAAAATGCCCAGCAGCATTTGGTAAGCTATAACAAGCGGCAGGTAATTGCCCGCAAGGGTAATAAGCAATGGGTAGCCGGGAGTGCGTATACCGTTGTAGCCTGTAAGGTTTAGCGGATTAAGCAGGTGTGCCAATTCTATGTAGCCTTCGCTGTCAGGAAAAATGGTTACATGGCTGTAAAATACAAGCAGCAACAGCCTTATGGCCATGCAATATAATACAATAGCTGCAATGGGGTGCAGCGTGCCATAGCGGTGCAATTTTTTAAACATAAGCCTGGTAAATTTTTATAAGCTGCCACGGGAAACCCAGCAAATCTTTTAGGGTTATTTTGCTTTTGCCCATCTCTGTCCAGGAGGTAAGGCTGTATTCATATATACCATCAAGATTGCCTTTTTGTTTTTTGTAGCGCAATAATAGCTCTACATCAAATATCCAGCGGGTTATAAAGGGAGAAGCAAATAAATCAAGCGCCAGTTTGGTATGCAATATCTTGGCGCCACACTGAGTATCATAAACGGCATCGCGCAGTATAAACTTGCTTGCAATAGTGGCAAACACGCGCCCAAAGTAGTGCCTGTGCCCGTAACGGATTATGTTGCTGCCCAGTTTTTTTATGCGGCTGCCCATTAAAAACGTAAAATGGGGGTGTTCATCGGCATACTGTTTCATTTTTATCAGCTCAGATACCGGGGTTGCCAGGTCGGCATCCATGTAGCCTATATAATCAAAATCAAAACGTTGTGCACTGTTGCTTAACACAGCCCTCCTTACGGCTTCGGCTTTACCTGCATTTTGGGTTAGGCGCATTGGCATCACATTATTAAAACGGCTTCCTAAATCTTCAAGCAGGGTATGGGTACCATCGGTGCTGCCATCGTCAACCAGTAAAAAAGTGGTATCTGGGTAAGCGGTAAAGGCAACCTCCCACTCATGGCGGTCCATCCTGTGGGCTTCGTTATAAAAGGGAATTATGAGGAGTAGTTTTTTTTGTTCCATGCGGTTTAAACCGTTCTTTGCACCACCTCAAACAAAGTACCGTTATCGCACTTAAGTGTTTTTGCCGGAAATTTCATTATCAGTGCATAGTCATGCGTAGCCATAATAATGGTTTTGCCGTTTTGGTTAATTTCGCGCAGCAGGTTCATAACCTCTACACTGGTTTGTGGGTCAAGGTTACCGGTAGGCTCATCGGCCAGTATAACTTCGGGGTCGTTAAGCAGGGCGCGTGCCACGGCAATGCGCTGCTGCTCGCCACCCGATAGCTGGTGTGGCATTTTGCCCGAAGCATGCTTCATGCCAACTTTATCAAGCACTTCGCCAATTTTTACATCCATTTCGCGCTTTTCGCTCCAGCCTGTGGCTTTCAGCACAAAAAGCAGGTTTTCGTGTACGCTCCTGTCGGGCAGTAGTTTAAAATCCTGAAATACAATGCCTATTTTGCGGCGCAGGTAAGGTATGTCGCGCTCGCGCAGCTTTGCAAGGTCATATTCTACAAAATGGCCTTCGCCTTCCTTAAGTTTAAGGTCGGCATACAGGGTTTTCATCAGCGAGCTTTTGCCCGAACCTGTTTTACCTATAATGTATAAAAATTCACCGTGATTAACCTCAAGGTTAACATCGTTTAAAACAGCAGTATGTTCCTGAAATATGTTTACGCCTTTTAAAGACAGTACGGGTTGAAGCATGGTTTTGTGTTTGAGTGGTAAAAATAGGTAAAAGTTTTTAAAGTCATAAAGTTTGTAAAGTTATAAAGTTTGAGAAGCTCCTGAGCTTCTTAGTCACTTAGCCGCTAAGTAGCTAAGAAGCTTAGGGGCTTCTGCCTAATATTATGTTAAACCCCTAACGTATTAGTTTTTCTAATTTGTATGTTTGGGTTTCTGAGCTGCTTAGCGGCTCAGTATACTAAAACCTAAAATGCATCCGTTAGATACTAATAAGAATTGGTATATTTGGCTACCTAAAAAACAAAAAAACATGCGCAAAATCAACAGGGCACTGCTGTATTCGCTGCCATTGTGGGCTTCACCGCTTGCAGCACAGCAATCTGCTATTTACACCCACCAGCTTAAAGATTATGATAAGGCTGTAACGCTGTATAACGACCAGCAGTACCAGGCCGCACAAATACTTTTTGAAAAGGCAAAGGAAGATAACGCCCAACTTGATGTTAAGGCAGACTGCGCCTATTATATAGCCAACTGCGCCATACACCTGAACCAAAAAAATGCCGATGTGCTTATGGAAGATTTTGTGGAAGACTATCCCACAAGTACCAAGAGCAACCAGGCTTATGTAGAGGTGGCCGGCTACCATTTTAGCCAGGGGCGCTACAAAGATGCCCTGGAGTGGTATGACAAAGTAGATGAAGGCAGCCTGGGCGATACCGACCGCGCCAAATATGCCGCAATCGGCGAAAGCGACCGGATGACCCTGAAATTCGTCAAGCCTCGCTGACGCGGCATCGTGCGATTCATGGCTTGGAATTGAAGGGAAAATGGTGGGCGTGGCAA
>JAZKDS010000253.1:232-3054 GCA_040387455.1 Bacteroidota bacterium | reverse complement strand
GTTAGCACTTTACAGCACCTTTGAAACCAACCGTGTAAAAATGGATGAGATCTTCAACATAGGCTATGAAGCGGCAAAGAAGTCGTATGAGGATTTGATTGTTTGATGTAGAGGTTAGAAGTCAGATTCCAGAATAAGCTGCACAGGCCGTAACACAAAGTTTCGCAATGAAGGCACAAAGAACCACAAAGGTTTAAATACATCTCCATGTTTTCTTATCCCGCTTTGTGCATCTCTGCGGTATAATTTCTTGCTAAAAATCTCAGCACGCCTCAAAAAATCTCTTTACTCACGAAAATTTTTATTGCTATATTTGCACCAGCAAAAAAAACACCACAACAACATGAAATATAACAGGATCCTGTTAAAACTTAGCGGCGAAGCTCTTATGGGCGAAAGACAATATGGCATTGAGCCTAAAAGGCTTGCCGAATATGCTCAGGAAATTAAGCAAATACATGACATGGGCGTTCAGATAGCCATTGTTATAGGCGGCGGCAACATCTTTAGGGGTGTGGCAGGAGCCAGCAATGGTATGGACAGGGTTCAGGGAGATTATATGGGTATGCTTGCCACTGTTATAAATGGTATGGCACTACAGGGCGCTCTTGAAGATGCCGGTATGCCTACACGCCTGCAAACAGCTCTTGAAATCAAGGCTATTGCAGAGCCTTACATAAAGCGCCGTGCTGTGCGCCACCTAGAAAAAGGCCGTATTGTAATTTTTGGTGCCGGTACCGGTAACCCATATTTTACTACAGATACTGCAGCTGTACTTAGGGGTGTAGAAGTAGACGCCGATGTTATACTTAAAGGTACCCGCGTAGACGGTATTTATACTGCCGACCCTGAAAAAGACCCATCTGCTACTAAATATGACACCCTTACATTTAACGATGTGCTTGCAAAAGGCCTTAATGTAATGGATACCACAGCCTTTACCCTTAGCCAGGAAAATGCATTGCCTATTATCGTGTTTGATATGAACAAACCGGGCAACCTGGTAAAAGTATGCGAAGGCGCACTTGTAGGAACCACTGTAAACGTTTAATTTTATAACTATACCCTAACCTCTATAGCTATGGAAGAAATTGAATTTATTTTAGATAGTACAAAAGAATCTATGGAAGGCAGCCTTGCCCACCTTGAGAAGGAGTTTCTTAACATACGTGCAGGCAAAGCCAGCCCGGCCATGCTGGGTGGTGTGCGTGTAGACTATTATGGCAGCGCCACGCCGCTTAGCCAGGTAGCAAACGTTAACGTGCCCGATGCGCGAACTATTACCGTTACTCCGTGGGAAAAGAACATGCTTCACCCTATAGAAAAAGCTATTATGATAGCTAATCTTGGGTTTAACCCCATGAACAACGGCGATAACATTATTATTAACGTGCCTGCCCTTACCGAGGAAAGAAGGCGCGACCTTGCCAAACAGGCTAAGGTTGAGGCCGAAGATGCTAAAATAGGAATCAGGAACGCACGTAAAGATGCCAATACTGAAATTAAAAAACTGGAAAAAGACGGCACAAGCGAAGACGTATGCAAAGGTGCAGAAGATGACGTACAAAACCTGACCAACAGTTACATTAAAAAAATTGATGAGCTCCTGGTGCTTAAGGAAGCCGAGATCATGAAAGTATAAGTTATTAAATCCGCCCACCGTGGCGGATTTTTTTATATTACTTTTGCTGTAACAAAATACTGCTTACTGCGTTTAGCAAAAAAGGCCTGATGAGAATCCTTACATTTTTATTTTTACTCATACATTTTACAGTAACTGCACAAACAGCCGTTACGGTAACGGTTAAAGATGCTCAAACCGAGCTCGGGCTGCCTTTTGCTACGGTAGTATCGGGCACAAAAAGCTATATTACCGATGTAGATGGCAAGTTAATATTAGAGCGTCCGGGTACTACCCTGTATGCCACCTATACCGGCTATGCCAAAGGCCAGGCTGCCATAACGCCATTGGTTAAGTTTTATACCATAAAGCTGGAACCAAAATCAGACGAACTGGACGAGGTGGTTATCAATGCTCCTAACCATGCTAATGATATTGTGGGCCGCGCCATAAGGCGCAAGCATATAAACGACCCGCAGCGCCATCTGGAGAGCTTTACCTACAAAACCTACGAAAGGATGATTGTAACGGCAAATCCTGACTCTATCAGCGGGAAGCTCGACTCAATTTTTACTTACGAAAAGGCCGGGCGCATGCTGCAAAAAGTAGACTCTACGCACTTTAAGTTTAAAAAACTTATAGACCGCCGCCATATTTATCAAACCGAGAAAGTATCTGAATATAAGTTCAATAAAGACCAGGGCTTTAAAGAAAACGTGCTGGCTACCCGTATGGCCGGCTTTAAGCAGCCGCTATATGAGTTTATTGGCCTTAAGCTGCAAAGCTATTCAGTATATACCGATAAGATAGACCTGCTGGAAACCAAGTATGCCGGGCCGCTGGCTAATGATGCACTGCGCGAATATCATTATAAAATACTCGACACGGTAAATATAGACGGGCGCAAAACCTACATGATTTACTTTACCGCAAAGCACCGCCAAAAGAAAAAGCTGAACGGCATTTTATATATTGACTTTGAAAATTATGGCGTGGCAAAAGCCGTGTTCAGGGTGCGGAATGTTATAGATGCCACTTCTACCCATTACTTTACGTATGAATCTGCCCAGCAGCTGTGGTTTCCGGACAGGAAAACGCTTAAAATTGTAAAGGGTAACAACAAAGAAGACATTAAGATAATGGGTGAAACCATTAAGTTTGATGCTGTTAACACCAAGAATAAAAACCGCGATAAAGAGCC
>JAZKDS010000253.1:0-222 GCA_040387455.1 Bacteroidota bacterium | reverse complement strand
AGTTCAACATTCCGGTTACCATTCGCCGCAGCGCCGTAGATATAGAAATTAAAGATGAGGCCATAAACCGTCCCGAAGAATACTGGAATCAGTTTCGCCCCGATACGCTCGATGCCCGTAGCAACACCACTTATATGGCGCTGGATAGCATTGTGGCTAAAGACAACTGGGAGCAGCGCATTATACTGGGCCGCCGCATTATTAACGGCTACATTCCGTTAG
>JAZKDS010000252.1:8786-10739 GCA_040387455.1 Bacteroidota bacterium | reverse complement strand
CTACGGTACAGAGAGCTTTACCCCTAAGTCTTACCTAAACCCTAACAATAACACTTCAAGAAATAACCTATTCAGGTCTTCTAACAAAAACTTTGGCTGGCAAATAGAAAATACTGTACAGTATTCTAAACTATTTGGCGACCATAATGTTAATGTATTATTAGGCCAGGGAGCTTATGTAGATGACATAGGTAGCGGCCAGGGTATTACATATTACAACCAGCCCGTAAACAATCATGGCGATGCTTCATTTGCATGGAGCACTGTACCGGATGATATTACAGGATATGCATTTACAAATAACGAGCACATTGTAACTTCATTGTTTGCAAGGGCCATTTATGATTATAAAGAAAAGTATCTTTTTACAGGTATCATTCGTCGTGACGGTTCATCTCGTTTTGGTGCAAACAACAAATACGGTACTTTCCCTTCATTCTCTGTGGGCTGGGTACCTTCAAAAGAAGATTTCTGGAAAGACAACAAAGTTGTTAATGTACTTAAAGTACGTGGTGGCTATGGTGTAACTGGTAACGACAACATTGGTAACTTTGGTTATTTATCACTAATTGCAGGTGGTACAAACTATACCATAGGCAACGGTGGTGCGGTAACTGTAGGTAATGCTCCGGTAAGGCCTTCAAACCAGTGGGAAGAAACTGCACAAACAAACATTGGTTTTGATGCAACAATTCTACAAGACTTTACACTAACTGTAGAGTGGTACAACAAAAAAACAAGCGGTATACTTCAGGATATCAGGCTACCTGGTTATGTAGGTGCTTCTGGAAGCCCTCTTGGCAACGTTGCCTCGATGAAAAATACAGGTGTTGAATTTGAACTTGGTTACAGGAAAAAGATAGGCGATGTTGATTTCTCTATTAACGGTAACCTATCTACACTTAAAAACACCGTTACAAGCGTAGGTCCAGACCGTCTATTCAACTCAGGGCCTTCTATCCAGTCATCTGCTTTCCCTTTAACACGTAGTGAAGTTGGTGGTACATTCAATGGCTTTTACGGTTTTGTTACCGATGGTATTTTTCAAAATACGGGTGAAGTACAATCTCATACAAGCACAGATGGTACTGTAGTACAGCCAAATGCTGTACCTGGTGATTTCCGTTATGTTGACCTTAACGACGATGGGCAGATTACGGAAGCTGATAGGAAATATCTAGGCAAACCACTTCCAGACATTACTTATGGCCTTACGTTTAATGTAAAATATAAAGGTTTTGACCTTAATGTTATGGGACAGGGCGTTGCAGGCAACCAAATTTTTCAGGGACTTCGCAGGCTTGATATGATTAATGCAAACTGGCAAACCACTGCACTTAACCGCTGGACAGGCGAAGGTACATCTAACACATATCCAAGGTTATCTACTATTGATAATAATGGTAACTTTAGTAAACCATCAAGTTTTTACCTTCAGGATGGCGATTATTTCAGGATAAAAATTGTTCAGTTAGGTTATTCTCTTCCTGAAAGCCTTATAAGCCAGGCAGGACTTAGCCAGCTAAGGCTATATGTTACAGCAGAAAACTTATTCACTTTTACAAAATATACAGGTTACGATCCAGAAATTGGAGGCGATGTGATGGGAATTGACCGTGGATACTATCCGCAGGCAAAATCAATAATGATAGGATGTAATTTAAAATTTTAAAAAAATTAAGATGAAACTAAGAAATTTAAAATGGTCAGTTGTTATCCTGGCCGGAACACTAAGTGTTATTTCGTGCAGTGAGGATTATCTTGAAGTAAGCCCTACCGGTTCTACGCTAGAAGCCAACTATTATAAAAACGAAGCAGAAGCATATTCAGGCGTTGTATCTGTATATGATATCATGAAAAAATGGTCTGGTGGTTTTGAAAATATGATGAGTATGTTAAACGCCGGCTCTGATGATTTTTATGCCGGTGGCGGTAATGCATCAGATGGTGCAG
>JAZKDS010000252.1:5031-8776 GCA_040387455.1 Bacteroidota bacterium | reverse complement strand
TATACAGTCTTTTTCTAACTACACCATAAACTCTGCTACAATTCCGGGCAGCTACTGGAGCGATTATTACCAAGGCATTTTTAGGGCTAACACCCTATTGCTTAAATTGCCGGATGTACCTATGGATGATGCTGTAAGAGCGAGGCTAACTGCCGAAACAAAAGCGCTACGCGGATATTATTACTTTCAGTTAGTAACATTGTTCCGCAATATTCCGCTAATGACAACTCCATTGCCAGCATCTGAATTCTATACTGTACCACAAGCAGATCCGGCTGATGTATATGCCCAGATTGAGCTTGACCTTACTGAGGCAATTCCTGACCTGCCAATGACGGTTAACGCAACTACAGAAGCAGGACGTTTAAACAAAGGTGCAGCACAGGCAATTTTAGGTAAAGTATATCTTTACCAACATAAAGATGCCCAGGCAGCCACTATGTTTGCAGATGTAAATGGCGACCCTACTTCAGGCTCTAACCAGTATGGCTACGCATTACTTAACAACTATGCCGACCTTTGGGTAATTGATAATAAATTTAATTCAGAATCTATCCTTGAAGCTTCTCACACAAAAGAGAGTAATGCAGGATGGGGCAACTGGGGTTCTGGTTCAGATGAAGGTAACTCAGTTAACGTAATGGTTGGCCCACGTGGTTACTCATCTACAGGTGGCCCTCAGTATGAAGCAGGCTGGAGCTTTAACCCTGCTACACTTGATTTAGCAGCCGTTTTAGCAGGAGACCCACGTATGGATGCCACATTACTTAACATGAATCAGCTTGTTACAGATGGCCTGGCTATTTACAGCCCAGGTTATATGGATACAGGCTATTTCCTTAAAAAGTTTATGCCTACACATGCCGATATTACAGATGGCGGTGGAGATGTTGTACTTAACTACAGGCAAAATACTTATGTTATTCGTCTTGCAGACACCTTCCTTCTTGAGGCTGAAGCCCTTGGTGGTACTGGTGCAAGAGCGCAGGCACTACTTGATGCTGTAAGAGCAAGAGTAGGACTTGGCAGTGTTCCTGTATCATTGGCAGCCATAGCTCTTGAACGCAGAAAAGAACTAGCAGGCGAAGGCCACCGCTGGTTTGACCTTGTGCGTACAGGTCAGGCTCCAACCGTTTTAGGTTCACGTGGATTTACCGCAGGCAAAAACGAAATTTGGCCTATACCACTTCGTGAGACAGAAAACACCCAGATTGTTCAAAATCCAAACTATAATTAATTATGAAATTCAATATATTAAAGACAAGTTGTTTTGCAATTTTGATAGTAGCAGGAATTTTTTCGGGTTGTACACCTGAAGAAGTTACGGGCGGAAACCCACTAACAGAAGCAGATCTAAATGCTTCATTTACTTCTGTTATGTCTGGAACTAATGATGATGGACATGTGATTTATAATTTTGAAGGTGCTACTGATGCAAACATACAGTACCACACCTGGAAAATTACTAACGTTACTTCCGGAAACGGTGATCCTGAAGCAAAAAAGCCAGGAAACGCTTACAGCATGGTGTTTGCATTATCAGGCACATATAAAGTACAGCACAGGGTTGTAGGTCGTGTGGGTGGTACAAACTTTGTATCTGAACAAACACTTGACATAGTTGTTGATATTCCTGAAGCTGAGTTGGGACCAAATATTATAAGTAGCCCTAACTTTGAAACAGCCTCTGACTGGACAGTACTAAATATTGCCAGTAATGATAATGTTAACTGGTCGTTTGGAACTGGTACTGCTACTGTTGCAGGAACCACAGATGGTCACAAAGCTATCTATCAGGCTGTACAAGTTGAAGCTGGCGAATATCAGTTTGATATGAATGTATCTGGTCCTGGTTCTGTTAACACCTGGTTTGAAATTTACATTTCTTCAACCGCACCTACGCAAAACAGCGATTATAGTGCCGGAGGTAAAAGAATGCAACTCAACACATGGGGAGGCTGTGCAACATCGGCATTTAACGGGCTGCTATCAGTTGTTGGATGTGGAAACGATGTATCTGGACCTCTTGTAACGTTTACAGCTCCAGGAACGGTTTATTTTGTAATTAAAAGCGGAAGTAGCGGAGGGAGCGTTAACTCTATTAACGTTTCTAACGTAACAATGCAAAAAACTCTATAATATAATTTTGGGTTAATTATGAATAGCCTGTAATCTTCATTGACTACAGGCTATTTTTTAATGCCTTTTTTATAAAATGGCCTTGGCCGAATACCTCAAAAAAATGAACAAAAGAAAGAATTTGATGTTTGGCTTTTTGCTCATGACGTGCACAATTATATGGGCACAGCAACCAGCCGGAAAAACTAATTATACAGCCACAGGTAAAAAAGTTACAGTATACACTACTGCAGACAGTATAAACCTGAGGTTGACAAAAACCAATGAAGTTACTTTTGGAACTTCAAGACAGCCTCTTGAAACAGAGATATCTATATTTGTAGAGCCTTCAAAAACATTTCAAACTATATTGGGTATAGGCGGTGCAATTACCGATGCCAGTGCCGAAGTTTTTGCAAGACTATCTGCAGATAAACAAAAAGAATTTTTAAATGCCTACTACAGTAAAGATAAAGGTATTGGTTACTCAATAATCCGTACAAACATACACAGCTGCGACTTTAGCAGCGGCAGCTACACTTACATTAAAGAAGGTGATAAAAGCCTTAAATCTTTTAGCATAGACCACGACAAAAAATACCGTTTGCCACTTATCAAGCAAGCTTTAGCACTTTCAGGCAAAAATACAACAGTATATGTAAGCCCGTGGAGTCCTCCGGCGTTTATGAAAGACTCTAAAAACATGCTTAAAGGCGGTAAATTACTTCCTGAATTTTATCAAACCTGGGCAGACTACTATGTTAAGTTTATTAAAGCTTATGAAAAAGAAGACATCCCTATTTGGGGACTTAGCATTCAAAATGAGCCTATGGCTACACAAACCTGGGAGTCCTGCATTTATACTGCCGAAGAAGAACGTGATTTTCTTAAAAACTTTTTAGGGCCAACAGTTAGAAAAGAACTGGGCGATAAAAAAATTATTGTTTGGGACCACAACCGCGACTTGATGAACCAACGTGCCAATGTAATTTTTGACGATCCTGAAGCATCTAAATATGCCTGGGGTATTGGTTTCCATTGGTATGAAACATGGGCCGGCGGTAAACCAATGTTCCAAAATGTGCAAAAAGTTGCAGAAGCATACCCTGATAAAAACATAATGTTTACCGAGGGTTGTGTTGAAAAATTTGATGCAACAAAGTACCAGTTTTGGGCAAATGGAGAGCGTTATGGCGAATCTATGATTAATGATTTTAATAACGGTACAACCGGCTGGACAGACTGGAATGTACTACTGGATGAAAAAGGCGGCCCTAACCACGTAGGTAACTTTTGCTTTGCACCTATACATGCTGATAGCAAAACAGGCGAGCTTATTTATACACCTTCTTATTACTACATAGGCCACTTTTCAAAATTTATAACGCCACAGGCAAAACGTGTAAGCTCGGCGGTTAGCCGCAGCCAGCTAATTAGCGCTTCGTTTCTTAACACAGATGGCAAAATGGCTACTGTAGTAATGAATACAAGTGACAAGGCCATTAACTACAGCCTTATTGTAGGTACCAATAAAGTAGCTCTAAACATACCGGCACACGGCATACAAACGCTGGTTTATTAAAAAAATCTCTATTGATTATGAAAAAAAAATTATTAACCGGATTGT
>JAZKDS010000252.1:0-5021 GCA_040387455.1 Bacteroidota bacterium | reverse complement strand
GCTCCTTGCTGCAACCACAGGCTTTAGCCAGGGCTTTTTGCACCAAAGCGGCCAAAATATTGTAGATGCCGATGGCAATAATGTATTGCTAAGAGGCCTTGGCCTTGGTGGCTGGATGGTGCAAGAAGGCTACATGCTTCAAACTAGTTCTTTTGCAGGACCTCAGCACGATATCAGGGTAAAAATTGAGCAACTGATAGGTGCTCCAAATACCGAAGCCTTTTACCAGGCCTATCGTGATAATGGTATTACAAAAGCCGATATAGACTGGCTTAAATTGCAGGGTTTCAACTCAATACGCCTACCTATGCATTACAACCTGTATACTTTACCCATTGATCAGGAGCCTGTAGCAGGACAAAATACCTGGCTTGATGAAGGTTTTGAACGTACTGACCTGTTGTTGCAATGGTGTGCCGATAATGAAATATACCTAATACTGGACATGCATGCTGCTCCCGGTGGACAGGGCAAAGACTCCAACATATCTGATTATGATGATACAAAGCCATCTTTATGGGAAAGTCCTGCCAATCGCCAAAAAATGATTTCCTTGTGGCAACAGCTTGCAGACCGTTATAAAGACAGCGAATGGATAGGTGCTTACGATCTTATAAACGAACCTAACTGGGCTTTTACCGGTACAAACCAAAATGGCTGCGATGAAAACTCAAATGCACCACTACGCCAGTTAATGGTTGATATTACAAATGCCATAAGGCAGGTAGATACCAACCACATGATTATTATAGAAGGTAATTGCTGGGGTAATAACTATAATGGCATTTTTCCGCTTTGGGATAATAACATGACATTAAGCTTTCATAAATACTGGAATAATAATGCACAAGGCTCTATACAGGGCATGCTTAATTTCCGTACGCAATATAATGTACCAATTTGGCTTGGCGAAAGCGGCGAGAACTCTAACGTATGGTTTAGGGATGCCATTAAACTTTGCGAAACAAACAACATAGGTTGGGCCTGGTGGCCAATGAAAAAAATAGAAAGTATTGCCGGTGTAACTGATGTTACAAAAACACCAGCTTACCAGCAATTGCTGGATTACTGGACAAATGGTGGCACTGCCCCTACCGAGGCTTTTGCAACATCTACACTTATGCAAATGGCAGAAAACTACAAATTTGTCAATGTAACCAAAAAAACAGATGTAATTGATGCTATGTTCCGCCAGGTACAGACCGATGAGACTGTAGCCTATCAAACACATACGCTTCCCGGAAAAGTATATGCAGGTACTTATGACCTGGGTACAAATGGCTTTGCTTATTTTGATAATGATGTGGCTACTTATCACACCGATGGCGGCAGCTATACAGCCTGGAATCAGGGCTGGGCAGGCCGTAATGATGGTGTAGACATGCAAAAGTGTGCAGATGCTATTACAAATGGTTTTCAGGTAGGCTTTATACAAACCGGCGAATGGCTTTTATATACCATACCGGCTACTGATCTTAAAGCATATACTGTTGATATTCGTTATGCCGGTTTAGGCGGCTCATTGCACCTGGAAGACCAGGAAGGCAGGATTTCAGAAACTATTACATTACCTTCAACCGGTAATTATGATACATGGTCTACAGTAAGCTTAACAGATGTTTTGATAAAAGCAGGCACAAACAAAATCAAAGTATATTTTGATGGCGGTGGCTTTAACCTTAACTATCTTGAATTTAAAAACCCATTGGCTTCTGCAGATGCTGCTTTTAAAGTTATTGATGCCGGTACAAATGTTTTAGGCGATAAAATAAATGTATCATTCAATAAAAATTTTCAAACATCTATAGACTTTACAGCAAGTAACCTGTCTCTTAAAGTAAATAATAATACTGTTGCAATTAGTAGCATTACACAGCTTTCAAACAATTCTTTTGTTATAAAACCGGCTATAGCTATAAATGCAGGCGATCAAATTAAGTTTACCTATGCAGGTAGCAACCTTATTGCTACAGATGCTACTGCACAGGCCGTTTTTACAGATAAAAATATAGCTAACCGAGTGGGTGCAATACAACAAATATCTGGCACTATACAGGCTGAATCATTTTATGTAAACAATGGACTTAACCTTGAAACAACTACCGATGTAGGTGGCGGTCAAAACATTGCTTATACAGATGCTGGTGATTATCTTGACTATCTTGTAAATATAAATCAGGAAGGTAACTACCGAATAGAGTATCGTTCTGCAGGTCAAAACCAAACAGGACAGATAAAACTTCAGCTTATAAATGACGCTACACAGGATATCCAGACTGTAAGCCTTGCCCCTACCGGAGCTTGGCAAACATGGGCTACTACAAGCACACAGGCGCAACTTCCGGCAGGCAGGTATTACCTAAGGACTAATATTACTGCACCGGGCTTTAACCTCAACTGGATCAAATTCTCGTTTCAGGCACAGGATGATGATAACGATGGCGTAGCCAATACCGATGACCTTTGCCCTGGCACTCCTGCTAATACAGTGGTTGATTTTGCCGGATGTACGCTGTTTACATTACCTGCAACTAACTTTGCAGTACAAACTACAAGCGAAACATGCAGAACATCTAACAACGGCAGTATAAATATTGCAGCGGCTTCAAATCATAATTATATAGCCACATTAAGCGGAAATGGTGTTAACCAAAGTAATAACTTTACCACTACATCTGCCTTTAATAACTTGCAATCAGGCAACTATCAGTTATGCTTTACATTACCTGAAGCCCCGGCTTATCAGCAGTGTTTTGATATTGTTATTACTCAACCGGAAGACCTTGCAGTATTATCAAGGGTTATGGCTCCGCAATATCAGGTAGAACTTGACCTATATGGTGGCGAAACGTATACCATTAAACTTAACAATACGGTTTATACTACAACACAAAACACCATAACGCTAAACCTTAACCCGGGCGAAAACAACCTTGAAGTAAAAGCCGACAGCGATTGCCAGGGTATTTACAGGGAAAGAATTAGGCTTGATGATAAAGCTGTGGTTTATCCTAACCCTGTTAACGGAGATATGGTATACATAAGCATACCTGCTACCCAGGAAAAAGTATACATTGAAGTGTATAATTTGCTTGGAGCAAGGGCAATGGTTAAAGAGTTTAACGCTCAGGATGATGTTTTTGCTGTAAATACCAGCGGGCTTGCTGCGGGTGTATATGTTATGAAAATTGCATCAGGAAGCTATTCGTTTAACACTAAAATTGTAAAAGAATAATGAAAAAGTTAGTATTAGCAATGGCAGCGTGCGCCATGATTATATCATGCGGCAGTGATGACGGAGGTACCGGAGATGGTGGACAAAATACCGATGCAGCAGTGCTTGGTGCACCATTAAACAATACCGAATGTATTACAGGTGTAGAGGTTAGTGCAACCCAAAGCAAAGTTACATTTGAATGGAATGAAGCCACTGGAGCACAAAGTTATTTTGTGTATGTAAAGAACCTAAATACGCAAAGTACTCTGCAATATAGCGCAGGTAATAATACCTCGTTAGAAGTTACACTCAATAAGGCTACGCCCTATTCATGGTATGTTTCTGCAAATAAAGCAACAAGCAGCGTAAACAGCGAAACCTGGAAGTTTTATAATGCTGGAGTTGGCATAAGCAATTATGCACCGTTTCCTGCAGAACTGGTAGCACCAGTTATGAGCAGCTCTGTATATGGGCCAACAGTATCATTACAATGGGCCGGCAGCGACCTTGATAGCGATATTGATACCTATGAAGTTTATTTTGGCACAGCCTCTAACCCTACTACACTGGCAGCAACAACTGCACAGCAAACACTTACAGGTGTAACTGTAGTAAGTGGCGGCACCTACTACTGGAAAGTAGTAACTACAGATGATGCCGGAAATACTACATCTTCACCGGTGTTTCAGTTTAAGGTTTTATAACTATATTATATTCTAATGCAAACGGCCCCATGCAAAAGCATGGGGCCGTTTATTTTTATATCCTTAAAAACTACCTTGAGTAATTAGGAGCTTCTTTAGTAATAGTAACATTGTGCGGGTGGCTTTCGGCAATACCGCTTGATGTTAAACGTACAAACCTTGAAGTTGCTTGTAGTGTAGGTATATCATTTGCACCACAGTAACCCATACCTGCACGTAGCCCACCTACAAACTGTAGCATGCTTTCAAAAAGCTCGCCTTTGTATGGCACACGGCCCACAATACCTTCCGGTACCAGTTTTTTAATATCATCTTCCACATCCTGGAAATAGCGGTCTTTAGAACCTTCCTGCATGGCCTCTACAGAACCCATACCACGATATGATTTAAACTTCCTTCCTTCAAAAATAATGGTTTCACCCGGCGACTCTTTAGTACCGGCAAGCAATGAGCCAAGCATTACACAATCGGCACCTGCGGCAAGCGCTTTAGGTATATCACCTGTATAGCGTATACCACCATCGGCAATAACCGGTACACCAGTACCTTTTAGGGCAGCAGCTACTTCAAGCACAGCACTAAACTGCGGGAACCCAACACCAGCCACTACACGTGTGGTGCAAATAGAACCTGGGCCAATACCCACCTTAACAGCGTCAGCACCATTTTCGGCAAGATAAAGGGCTGCTTCCGGAGTAGCAATGTTACCCACCACTACATCAAGATCAGGAAACTGAGCTTTAACCTCTTTTAGTACCTTTACAACGCCTTGTGTATGCCCATGGGCTGTATCTATAATAACAGCATCTACACCGGCGTTAACAAGCGCCTCTGCACGTTTTACGGCATCGGCAGTAACGCCCAGTGCGGCAGCAACACGAAGCCTGCCATATTTATCTTTATTAGCTATGGGTTTTTGAGTAACCTTGGTAATATCCCTGTACGTAATAAGGCCTATAAGCTTATAGTCGCCATTTACTACAGGAAGTTTTTCAATTTTGTGTTTTTGAAGAATGCCTTCGGCTACGTCAAGCGTAGTACCCTCACCTGCTGTAATAAGGTTTTCGCTGGTCATTACCTCAACAATGGCACGGCTGTTA
>JAZKDS010000251.1:2597-2721 GCA_040387455.1 Bacteroidota bacterium | reverse complement strand
GCTACAGGTACAGCCCCTATGTGGTACGCTGCTGAAACTGGCGGTACTGCTCTTGAAGGTACTGTGGCCCTTGCCACCGGTACTTATTATGTATCTCAAACGGTAAACGGTTGCGAAAGCACAC
>JAZKDS010000251.1:0-2587 GCA_040387455.1 Bacteroidota bacterium | reverse complement strand
GTACAAGTGTTGCCGTAACGGTTACTGTTGTTGCACAACCTCAGGGTGATGCTATACAGGATTTTACAGAAGGCCAGACATTGGCAGATCTTGATGTTACCGGAGACGCTATAACCTGGTATGCCAATGAAACCCTTACAGATGAAATTGCAGACGATACAGTGCTTGAGGATGGTGTAACGTATTATGCTGTTGCTACTAATGGCGATTGCGAAAGTGATGTTCTTGCCATAACAGTAAGCGAAGTAATGGCTGTAGTTGGTTTTGATAAAAACGGTATTACAGTTTATCCTAATCCGGTTAATGATGTATTGTTTATAAATGGCAATGACACACTACTTTCTGTTGAGGTATATAACCTTTTAGGTCAACAGGTATTATCTGTATCGCCTAAAAACAAAGATACAAAAGTAGATATGTCTGCTCTTGGTGCAGGTGCGTATATGGTAAAAGCTACCACTAACAATGGTGTTAAAACGGTTAAGGTTATAAAGCAATAATTTTACCTGAATACTAAAATAAAAGGCTGCCCAACCGGCAGCCTTGATATTTTAAGGTGTGAAATGTAAGGTGTTTTTTAAATGTTATGCAGCGTAATGGCAGTAAGATAAGATATCCTCTTTTTCCATTCCTCGGTATTCACAAAATTGTGCGCGGGGATACGCCATATTTTAGTTTCGTGAATACATTTACCAAAATTCTCCAGCTCTGTAGCTGTTTTAAAATTTTTTAGCTTTTCAAGGCCACTCATGGCAACAAGTGCAAATTCGGGGGTAAGGTCTAAGCCTTTTACTGACTCAATAATTGAGGTTATACTTTGCTTTTGTTGTGTGGGGGCTCCTGACACAATAAGTACATTTTTTTTTCTTACAGTAATGATGTAAGTTCCGTCACTAAGTTCATCAAGCGAGCTTACCTTTTTAACGGTTGTATCTCCTTTTTCATCCTGATTAACTTTTAAAACCTTCTCCGGCGACAAGCGCCTGCATACTTCATTAATGGTGGTTGCCTTACCGGCACTTTTGCCACCTTTTACAATAACATACCTCATAGGGGTTGATGGATGTTAAAAATAGGTTAATTTTCTTGTTCGTTACATTTTTTTGCAAATTTATAATTATGGTGTTAGATTTATATGCGTAAATCGTTGAAATGGACAATATTGTCGTTGATATGTTACATAAAGGTAATTAATTAACATATTCAACCTGTGAGTCTTTCCGTAAAAATAAGTTAAATTTTAGTTAAAAAAAATAATTTGTTTTCGAACACTTCTAAATTATGCCCAAATCTTTAGCTATAGCTATAAGGTTTATTGTGTTATTGGCTTTAAGTAATATCCTTAGTTTATTAATGCGCTTTTCTATGCTGCTGGTGCTTGAATTTTGCATACCCTCATCTTTAAATAAGGTACTTATTTCAGATTGTGTCTTGCCTAATGATAAATGTTTAAGCAACATTACATCATATTCTTCTATATCGTTATTCGATTTTTTTTCTATAAACGAAACATATTTTGGCGAGATGTAAATAATTTCTGAATTATAAATTTGCTTTGTAGCATCAATTATTTCATTAATACTCTCTCTGCCTTTAGCAATAAAAGCATTTATTTTATATTTATGAAAAAGCGTGTAAATCCGATAGGGCTTAGTTTCGGCAGAATATACCATTATTTTAATGCCGGGTGTAACCTTACGTGTGGCGCTTATAAATTCTTCGCCGTTTTTAAGGGTGTCATTGGCGTCAACAAATGCCAGATCAGAAATTACCAGATCGTAGTGCGTTTCTTCAAACACGGCTCTTTTTAATTTAATAAGTGCCTCTTCACTATTTTTTGCAGTGATAATTTCGGCTGTAAAATGAGATGAGAGGGAAGTACTTAGTCCGAGGCTTACGCTGTCCAGACCCTCCACAATTAGTATTTTTTTAAACATATCTTAACCAGAAAGATGTTTTATGATCGTGTTTATAAATGCCAGATGCGCGATGCCCTGAACCTAAAAAAATCGTTCTTTTTAAAATAGTAAGTATATCGCGATAAATGTTACATAAAAACCCATATTATTTTGGTAGATGGGGTTAGGTTTTTATTTTAAGTTTACGATTATAAAGTTAGCCCGATGGCTGTCTAAAACCTTACGGAAATCCGCAAAATCCTGTTAAAGAAAGGTTAAATGTATTAAAATATTTAATGTATAGATATTTAATTGCGCTTATTTATTCATTATCCTGATTTAGGAAGTGTGTAAAAATAAAAAACCCCTATCTTTTTAGATAGGGGTTTTTTATTTTCTATGGATGTATGCCTTACGGATTACTCAAATTCTGAGGTATAGAACAGTTTTACCGATGGATATTTTGATTGTGTCATCTGGATTGAGAACTCAGAGTCGGCTAAAAATACCAGTTGGCCAAATTTATCGCGGGCCATAAACTTTTGCTTAATACGCCTAAATTCCGAAAATTCTTCGCTTTTCGGGTCATCGGGTTTTACCCAGCATGCCTTGTACGCCGGGAAAAGCTCATAGCTACACTTAGCACCATATTCATGCTCAAGGCGGTATTGTATAACTTCATATTGCAG
>JAZKDS010000250.1:2795-8295 GCA_040387455.1 Bacteroidota bacterium | reverse complement strand
CTCGCGAAGAGTTTGAAAACTGGCTTAGCCCTAAAATAGCACAACAAAAAGCCCAGCGCTCTGCAAACGGCACTAATGCAGTAATAACTATACCGGTTGTGGTGCACGTTATACACAACGGTGATGCTTATGGCAGCAATGAAAATATTACAGATGAGCAGGTAATGTCTCAAATAACGGTGCTTAACCAGGATTACAGAAGAATGGTGGATACCCCGGGATATAATGAAAATCCCGTAGGTGCTGATACTGAGATTGAATTTTGCCTTGCAAAGGTAGATCCTGATGGTAATGCTACAAACGGTATAGACAGGGTAAACCTGGGTCAGGCTTCGTGGAGCAGTATTAATGCTATTGATGATGGTGTTAAGCCTGATACCTCTTGGAATCCAAGTAAGTATATGAATATTTGGGTTGTAAATTATGGTAACTCGTCAGACCTTTTAGGGTATGCGCAGTTTCCAAGTTCAAATGCTGTACCCGGAAACCCGGCTAACGCAGGTTTTGCTAATACAGATGGTGTGGTTATAGGATATAAATTTTTTGGTTCTGCAGATATATATCCTCAGGGTACGTATGATGCTTCTAATACTTATATATATGGACGTACTGCTACGCATGAGGTGGGTCACTTTTTGGGGCTTATACATATATGGGGAGATAATTCTTCGTGTATTGTAAATGCAACCGATTCTAATAAAGATTATTGTCCTGATACACCTGCAGCATCAACAGAGCATTATATATGCCAGGCTGCTAATTCATGTATTTCTTCGCCGGGTAATGATATGGTAGAAAACTATATGGATTATACTAACGATGCCTGTATGAATGTTTTTACCCAGGATCAAAAAGAAAGGATGGTTGCAATACTAAACAATGCCACCCGTAGAAAGTCGCTTACTACATCTACAGTATGTCAGCCAACTGCCGGTACCGAAGATTATAATCTGCTAAACGGTATGTCTATATATCCTAATCCTGCTCAAACAGTGCTTAATATAAATTCTGCAAACGGAGATTTACCAGATAGCTATATTATATATAATAACCTTGGTCAAACTATTGCAAGTGTAAAAGTAAGCAGCAATGCTAACCTTACAATAAATACATCGGCTTATGCTAATGGTATTTACTTTATCAAGATTGATAAAGGAGCTCAAACTAAAACGCTTAAATTTGTTAAGAACTAATATAGTACTTTAAGGTTTAGATAAAAAACGGGGCATATTGCCCCGTTTTTTATGCGGTATAATAAGGCATAAAAAAACCGGCAGACCGCCGGTTTTAATATTGTGAAAAAGCTAAAGCTTCTGTAGTATTATAGTTATATTTTAAAAGTAACTACCGGCCTTACGGCATGGTTAACAAGGTCTTCGCTTATGCTGCCATTAAAAAAGTGAGCAAGCCCTGCGCGGCCGTGTGTGCAAATGCCTATCAGGTCGGCATTTATGCTGTTAGCAAAGTGTAGTACGCCTTTTTCTACATCTACATCATTATATATATGTGTGTTGTAGCCATTTGCTATAGTAAATCCTGCGGCAAAATCGTTAACAAGTTTTTCTGCTGCGTGTGTGCTTTTAAAGTTGTTAGGCGTGTTTACATAAACCAACTGCAGTTTAGCTTTAAAGCTGTTTGCAAAATCAACGGCCTGAGCAAACGGTTTTTTAATCTCTGCTGTAAAGTTAGAGGCAAACACAAAGTTTGCAGGATTAAAATCTGTCTCTTCTTTTTTGATAACAAGTACCGGAACGTCAGAAGTTCTTACAACTTTTTCTGTATTGCTGCCTATAAACATTTCGTGGAAACCGCTTGCTCCATGAGAGCCCATTACTATAAGGTCTACATTGTTTTTCTTTGCTGTTTTAACAATGCCTTCAAAGGCTTTGTCAAACTGTACAACTTCAGATACTGTAATGCCTTCAAGGTAATTAGATGATTTTACATCTTCAAAAAGTTCGTGTGCTTTTTTCATAAAAAACATAACCTCAGGTATGTCTGTGGCATCGGTTACGGCATCACTTTCCTGGCCCGGTACTTCCAGCAGGTGCAGCAATACAATTTCGCCGTCGTTTTCGCGGGCAATTTGCGCGGCTACTTTAAGGGCATATTCCGCATAGTCTGAAAAGTCGGTTGGGACTAAAATTTTTTTCATAATTAAGTGTAAGTTTTTAACAAAAATTGGCTCATTTTAACCCTCTAAAAGTATAAATTAATTTTACATTATCCAATGATTTTCAACTTATAAAAATTATTAGTATATTTGCGCTGTTATTTAGTAAAAACAAATAATGAGGGGGCCGTAGCCCCCTCTTTTTATACAGATATGGCATTTAAAGAAAAAGTAGTTGCATTGCTTAATGAGGGGCTTGAAGAGCATTCGTCTTTGTTTTTAATAAGCTTAGATATTAGCGGCGCAAATAAAATTACTGTTACCCTTGATGGTGATGATGGTGTTACACTTCAGGACTGCATAAACATAAGTCGTGCTATAGAGCATAACCTTGATAGGGAAGAAGAAGATTTTTCGCTTGAGGTAGCTTCGGCCGGGGCAACCAGCCCCTTAAAACTGCCAAGGCAGTACAAAAAGAACATAGGCCGCACTGTTTTAGTAAGGCTTACGGATGGTAAAGAGATTGAGGCTCCGCTGGTAGATGCTACAGATGTAGCTGCTGTTTTAGAGTGGACTGCCCGCGAACCAAAAGCGTTGGGCAAAGGAAAAGAGACCGTTGTGAAAAAGGCAGAAGTGCCTTATACGGATATTAAGGAAGCAGTTGTTGTAATAAAATTTTAAAAAAATAAAGAAGTTGGCATGGAAAATCTGGCATTAATAGATTCATTTTCAGAGTTTAAAGATGATAAGCTTATAGACCGCGTTACGTTAATGGCAATACTGGAAGATGTATTTAGAAACGCGCTGAAAAAGAAGTATGGCAGTGATGATAATTTTGACATCATTATCAACCCTGATAAAGGGGATATGGAGATATGGAGAAACCGTGTGGTGGTAGCTGATGGCGAAGTTGAAGATCCAAATTCTGAAATTTCACTATCTGAAGCCCGCAAGATCGAGAAGGATTTTGAGGTAGGTGAGGATGTTTCTGAAGAGGTAAAGCTTATTCAGCTGGGCCGCAGAGCGATACTTGCATTACGCCAAAACCTTATATCTAAAATACACGAACACGATAATACAAACCTTTATAAGCAGTTTAAAGACCTTATTGGTGATATTTATACAGCTGAAGTGCACCACGTAAGGCCAAAAGCCGTAATTTTGGTGGATGATGAAGGTAATGAGATTATTTTACCAAAAGAAAAACAAATTCCGTCAGACTTTTTCCGTAAAGGAGACAATGTGCGCGGCATTATAGAGAACGTGGAGCTTAAGGGCAACAAGCCGCAAATTATTATGAGCCGCACCTCTGAGCTGTTTCTTGAAAAACTGTTTGAGCAGGAAATTCCGGAAGTGGCAGACGGCCTTATCAATGTTAAGAAAGTAGTGCGCATACCGGGCGAGAAAGCAAAAGTAGCCGTAGACAGCTATGATGACAGGATAGACCCTGTAGGAGCTTGTGTGGGTATGAAAGGCTCAAGGATACATGGTATTGTGCGCGAACTTGGTAACGAAAATATTGATGTTATAAACTATACCACAAATACACAGCTGTTTATATCAAGGGCGCTTAGCCCGGCTAAAGTATCATCTATAAAAATTGATGAAGCTAACAACAGGGCAGATGTGTATCTTAAGCTGGAAGAGGTTAGCAAGGCCATAGGCCGTGGTGGGCACAACATTAAACTGGCAGGATTATTGACAGGCTATGAGCTTGATGTTATCCGTGAGGGTAACCCTGCTGAAGATGAGGATGTTGAGTTAACAGAGTTCTCTGACGAAATTGACGAGTGGATTATAGCAGAGTTTGCTAAAATAGGCCTGGATACTGCAAGGAGTATACTAAACCAGGATGTGGCAGACCTTGTAAGGAGAACCGACCTTGAGGAAGAAACCGTACTTGAGGTAATGAGGATACTTAAAGAAGAGTTTGAAGAGTAATATGGGCTAACAAACTAAGCAACTGCAACAACACAACCATAGAAGATAATTGTAATAAAAATTTATGTCTGAAGAAAGAGCAATAAGAATAAACAAAGTTTTAAGGGAATTAAATATTTCGCTGGACAGGGCCGTTGAGTTTTTAAAAGACAAAGGTCATGTAATTGAGGCAAGCCCAAATGCCAAGATATCCAACGAGGAGTTTAATGCTCTTTACAACCAATTTTCTGCTGACAAGGGTAACAAAGCTGCTTCGCTTAAAGTGAGTGAGGAAAAGAACAAGGAAAAGGAAGCGCTGCGTGTAGAGAGGGAGAAGGAGCTGGAGGAAAAAAGGAAGCAGGAAGAAGAAAGGCAAAGGAATGAAGTTATTAAGGCAAGGGCTACAATTAGCGGCCCTGTTTCGGTGGGCAAAATAGACCTTAATGCACCTAAAAAACCTGAGCCGGCGCAAGCGCCAGCCGCTTCTTCAGACGTCCCTGCCACACCTGTGGCAGTAGAGCCAGAGCCTAAGGCAGAAAAGCCTGTAGCGCCTAAGGCAGAAGAGATAAAAGAAACCAAGGAAGCACCTAAAGTTGCAGAAGAGCCTAAGGCACAGCCGCAGCCACAACAGCCGCAGGTACAACCACAAGCCGAAAAGCCTAAAGCAGGCCCGGCCATACAGCCAAGGCAGCCACAGGCCGAAACGCCTGCAGCCCCTGTAGCCCCGGCACAACCGGAGGAGGAGAAAATACAAACGCAGTACACAAAATTAACGGGTGCTACGTTTACCGGGCAAACTATTGACCTGTCTCAGTTCAATAAGCCTAAAAAGAAAAAAGAAGACTTCCGCAAGGATGGGCCTAAGCCGGGTACTCCGGGCGCTAATGCCGCCGCAGGAGCCGCCGCCGGTGCAAACGCCGATAAAAAGAAGCGTAACAGGATTTTGCCTAACACCAATAAGCCGGGTACACCGGGTGCACCAGGACAGGGTAATAACCGTCCGGGCGGACCAGGCAACAACAGGCCGGGTGGCAACAACCAGGCAAGCCCAGGTAAATTTGGCCCTAACAAACGCCCTGCTATTGTTAGCAAGGTAGAGCCTACTGAGGAAGAGGTTAAAAACCAAATTCGTGAAACGCTTGAAAAACTTCAGGGTAAAGGAAGCAAATCTAAAGCCGCCAAGTACAGGAGAGATAAGCGTGATACTCACCGTCAGCGTACTGATGATGAGCAAAGGATGGCCGAAGAAGGCAGCAAAACAATCAAGGTTACAGAGTTTGTAACTGTGGGCGAAATTGCTACCATGATGGATGTGCCTATTACTAAGGTAATCATGACATGTATGAGCCTTGGTATTATGGTAACCATGAACCAGAGGCTTGATGCCGAAACGCTTACTATTGTTGCTGATGAATTTGGCTTTGATGTAGAGTTTATTACAACCGATATTGAAGAGGCTAAAGAAGT
>JAZKDS010000250.1:0-2785 GCA_040387455.1 Bacteroidota bacterium | reverse complement strand
GAAGACCTTGTGTTCCGTGCGCCTATTGTTACGGTAATGGGCCACGTTGACCACGGCAAGACATCATTACTTGACTACATTCGTAAAGAAAACGTAATTGCAGGCGAAAGCGGTGGTATAACCCAGCACATTGGTGCTTATGGTGTAACACTTGATAACGGCCAAAAAATAGCATTTCTTGATACACCGGGTCACGAGGCGTTTACCGCCATGCGTGCACGTGGTGCTCAGGTAACCGATATTGCCATTATTGTGGTAGCTGCAGATGATGACATCATGCCGCAAACTAAAGAGGCTATCAACCACGCACAAGCTGCTGGTGTGCCTATCATTTTTGCAATCAATAAAATTGATAAGCCAGCTGCAAATCCTGAAAAAATTAAAGAACGCCTTGCCGGTATGAACCTATTGGTTGAAGACTGGGGTGGTAAAATACAATCGCACGATATATCTGCTAAAACAGGTCTTGGCGTAAAAGATTTACTTGAAAAAGTATTGCTTGAAGCAGAACTGTTAGACCTTAAGGCAAATCCTGATAAGGCAGCCGTAGGTACAGTAGTAGAGGCGTTTCTTGATAAAGGCCGTGGTTATGTTTCAACCGTGCTTGTACAGGGTGGTACACTTAAAGTGGGCGACTATGTACTTGCGGGTAAACACCATGGTAAAATTAAGGCCATGCACGATGAGCGTGGGCATAACGTTAAAGAGGCAGGCCCATCACAACCAATATCTATATTAGGTTTAGACGGTGCCCCTACGGCCGGTGATAAATTTGGTGTATTTGCAGATGAGAGGGAAGCCAAACAAATTGCAGCCAAACGTACACAGCTTATGCGTGAGCAATCTGTACGTACACAAAGGCATATTACCCTTGCCGAGATAGGCAGGAGGATTGCCCTTGGCCAGTTTAAAGAACTAAACATTATCCTTAAGGGTGACGTGGATGGATCTGTTGAAGCGCTTTCTGACTCGTTCCAGAAACTATCTACCGAAGAGATCCAGATAAACATTATACACAAAGGTGTAGGTGCTATTACAGAGAGTGATGTACTTCTTGCTTCGGCATCAGATGCAATCATTATCGGCTTTAACGTACGTCCTTCGGCAAGTGCAAGACAATTGGCTGACCGTGAGGAAATCGATATCCGTAACTACTCTATCATCTATGATGCTATAGACGACCTTAAGGATGCAATGGAAGGTATGCTATCTCCAGAAATGAAGGAAGAGATTACCGGTACGGCTGAGATTCGTGAGGTGTTCAAGATATCTAAAGTGGGCTCTATTGCCGGCTGTATGGTAACAGATGGTAAAATATTCCGTAACTCAAGGATAAGGCTTATCCGCGAAGGCGTGGTAATCTATACCGGAGAGCTTTCTACACTTAAGCGTTTTAAAGATGACGTTAAAGAAGTATCTAAAGGATATGACTGTGGTATGCAGGTTAAAAACTATAACGACATACATGAGTATGACCTTATAGAGGCTTACCATGAAGTTGAAGTTAAGAAAAAACTGAAATAATCAGTTGATATTATAAGTAAAAAAATCCCGGAATGTTCCGGGATTTTTTTATGTTTACATGTTACGTGTATATTTATGCAAACTTAGAAACCAATTAATTTATATATTTATGAGATTTAGATTAAAAATTTTGTTATTTTCTATTGTATTTGTATCGTTTAACTGTGTAGCACAAGGTACTATCAAAACTATTACTACGGGGGTGGGTAAAATTAGCACATACTCCGGTAAATGTCTAACAGGGGCAGGTATTTGTTCACAGCCACTATCTTCGTATCCTTACGCGTATGATACCCTGGATATTACATCCACTACTGCATTTGTGGCTGTAAATAATGGTATGGGCGGAGGGACAATTTTAGTTGATATAATTAATTCTAAGGAAGTAAGATTATGGGTTTCGGATGATATTGAAGGTACAGGCTTAACTTATGATGATTTTTCTACATTTGAAATATGCACTATTAATTTTTCTGAAGAAAAGATTCAATTAAAAAGCGGCGTATACAGTAGAGAGGTGGAAGGAAAATATTTCACTTACATTGTTCCATATACAACTTTGTAAGGAATAAATTTTATAGTGAAAAATCCCGGAATGTTCCGGGATTTTTTTATGTTTACAAGTGATATATCAACCCATTGCAAATGCTGAAAAAAATACTGTTCCTTTTTACACTTTTATTTTTTTATGCCGGTGCGCAGGGGCAGCAGGACATCTATTTAAAAAAAATAGATTCGCTAAAAATGGCGTTTGCCAAAACAAAAACAGATACTACAAAAGTAAACCAGCTAAATTATATCAGCCGTTTATATGCCGGTATTAATGATGCTAAAAATGGTAATGTTTATACAGAAAAGGCATTTGCACTTGCAACTAAAATACGTTGGAACAAAGGTATAGTACAATCATATCTCTTAATGGCCAGCCAGCCGGGTGCTGATGTAGTTGGGATATTAAATAAGGCACTGAGCGAAGCTCTTAAAGGAGATGATACATTGCTTACAGGGTCGGTATATCAAAGCCTGGGCAGTGCTATGAATGATACGGATAAGAAGATACAGTACTTTAAAAAAGCGCTCAATTACTACAAACAGGCGGGCAATGAAAGCCTTCAGGCTAAAATATTCTCTCAAATTGCTTATGCTTATGAAGTTAAAGGTCTGTTTTTTGAAGCAGTAGACTACAGGATACGGGTCATTAAAATGGCAGAAAAAAATAATAACACAACCGCACTTATTGATGGAAACAGGATGTTGGGCC
>JAZKDS010000249.1:0-4502 GCA_040387455.1 Bacteroidota bacterium | reverse complement strand
CCCAGTATATGGTCTATATGGCAATGCGTGTTAAGCAGCAAAACCGGTTTCAGGTTGTTGTTTTTGATAAAGTTTACCACCGTGTTCTGCTCGGTAGCAGTTTCCATGCCGGGGTCTATAATGACACACTCGCCGGTTTCGTCGTACAACAAATAGGTGTTTTCCTGGAAAGGGTTATTTTGAAATGCTTTTACTGTAGACATTTTTTGATTTCGGATTTCGGATTTGCGATATCGGATTTATTTAATTTTTGAAAGATATGTGTATGTGATTTCTTAATGCTGATTACCGATTTTCCAAATCCGAAATCGAACATCCGAAATCCGACATCACTCTTTCCATCTAAAGCTATCAATCATCTTACCAATGTCCTTTTTTATAAATTCAAGGACAGGTTGGATAGAGTCAAGCCGTGGTTCGTTGTTAAAATATAGCGCGCCGCGCAGGTAGTGGTGCGTGCTGTCGGTTAAAAAAAATTGTGCCGACGACGCCGCGTTGCCATCAATATTATAGTATATACCCCATATTTTACGCTCGGGGATTGCCAGGTTAACCTGCTCTATTCGTGGCGATTTCACCGTGTTTTTAAAGGCCAGTTTGCGGGCATCTTCTACCAGTTGGTTAAATACCTGCTTTGAGGGCACGGTTTCGTAGCTTAAATGCAGGGTGGCGTTAAATTGCTTAAACTGCATGTTTAGCAAATGCGTCATATTGAGCAAGTTTGGCCCAACGCGCGATTGCGTGTCCTTTTCAATAGTAGCATAAACCGGGTATTTAAACGTAAAAGGGTAGGGCGATTGGTAGTCCTGATACGCCTTCTTCGGAAAATCTATTCTGAAAAAACCGCGCGGCTTGGGCGAGTAATCGCCACCACCGCCGCCACAGGCCGATAGCAGCAACACAGCGGCAATCATTATGGCAAAGCCCTTCATCATAATATATTCTCCTCGGCGTTCCATATCTCCCATGATCTTTCGGCCTGTAATACCAGCATTTCGTAACCGTTTTTAGGTGTCGCGCCTTTGGCCGCGCCACGTTTTAAAAACTCGGTTTCTGGTGGGTTATACACCAGGTCGTACAGCAAATGGTCGTCGGTAATGGCATCATACGGAATATCCGGACACTCGTCAACATTTGGCGCAGTACCAAGTGGGGTGGTGTTAATAATCAGGGTGTGTTTTTTAATGTCGGCACCAGTCAAATCTTTAAACAATACGCTATCGCCTTGTTTTTTGCGGGTAACGGTTTTAAAGCTTATCTCCAGGTTCTGCAAAATACATTTCACCGCTTTAGCCGCGCCGCCATCGCCCAAAACAAGCGCGTCGGTATGATGGCTTTTCAGCAGGGGGCGCAACGACATTTCAAAGCCATACAGGTCGGTATTAAAACCTTCCAACCTAAAATCGTGACCGCCAATGCCAACCTCGCCATTAAAAGCGGCCAGTACCGGGCTTTCTTTTATAACACGGATACAGTTTACCGCGCCGGCGTTACGGGCATCGTGCTCTATCCAGTCAAGGTATTTTAATACGTTTTGTTTATGGGGGATGGTCACATTCAGTCCGCAAATGTCGGGGTGCTGGTCTAACAGATCTTGCAGATCTTTAACATGTTCAAGCGTGTACAGATCGTAATGCGCGCCGGTAATATTCTCGTCCTTAAACTTTTGCGTGAAATACTTTTTTGAAAACGAATGCGTAAGCGGAAATCCAATAAGCCCGTATTTTTTCATGCCGTAATATTAAGCACAAACAACGAGGAATTTAAATTTTTTGTTGTGGCGTTGCCTGCGGCACAGGCTATCCGCTTATACGGCTACAGGCATTAGGCGCGGCCTGCGCTGAGGGCCCTCCATTGGCCGGTATTCGCTGCTATCCTTAACGCGGGGGGAGCTTGGGTGTCATTCTGAGGCCCTCGAAGAATGGCGGGTAAAGGCCCTCGCACGCATGATACCAGGCGTGTTCGAAACCTTTTATTTCCCCTCTTGAGAGGGGGCGCGACGGAATTGTGCGGCAGCAGGGGTGTGTTATGCGCGCGAAAGGGCACACCGATCAACAACCATAGCTTATGCAAACTTCCCGCTTATACACCTGTCCTGTTATTAGCCCTTCACGCACGTGGGCTTGCCCCGGCTCAATCGCCGCCGGTTGGCTGTTACTTTTCCTTGATGAAAAGTAACCAAAACCGACCAACGGGAGCTCATTCACGCCATTAAAAACAAACAATAAGTGAATAAATCAAGTCAGCCGCAATGCTTCCTTTGCCGCACAGGGCCATTGCCCTGCAAAGCCGGTAAAACCACGGGGCCGCACTTCCTTTGCGCCGCTTCGCACGCACCGGCCTACGCTTCTGCAAATGAAGTGAATGCCCCCTGCCACCGCGCAGGCCAGCTTGTTTTACCGTCTTTCGCCGGGAAGCTCCACGGCTGACGGTTTAGGGACAAAGCCAAAATTTCCCTATTAATGCCCTGAAACTGGTCGAAGTTTTCAACTTCGTCCTACAATGTCGCAAGTTTTCAACTTGCTTTGCAGGCTCTACACGCAAGCAGAATGCTTGCGGTGTTTTTTTGGCAATTTATGCTGCACTAAACTTCGACCCGTGGGGGAATAGTATCGTTTTTAAATGCCCATATTAGCTGTTATTCTGTTTTAGGCGTTCCAATTCCCGCAGATATGGACCATACAGGTTTAGTTCGTTAAGGGCAAGCCTGAATACAATGCCATAGATGGGCGGCGGGGTGAATTTTTCAAAATTGTCGCAATCGGGGTCCCGATCAGGGAATGCGTACTTCGCTTTTTGGTGTGCTGGCCTCGACGCGATCTGGTTTGTCCTGATGCTTTCAAAAATCTCGTAGGTAGCCAATATCAACATCGTGGCTTCGCCGAATGTGGTCAACTTATCAACGTACATAAACTGTTTGTCTTTCAGTATGACGGGAGGTGTAAAAAGGTTTATTATCCTGGAAAGCTCCAGTAGGAATTTCTGTTTGTACCTGACGGTATCCTCGCCGGTAGCAAAAAATGGTCTGACAAAATAAAAGAAGTCATCTTCCTTTAGTTTTTGTGCCAGATAAAATTTGTCGTAATAATATTTTAACGCCTGGGAAATATGGATACGACCTTGGCGGGACGTTTCGTCTGCAAATGATTTTATGTTTTTAAGGACTATACTATACTGGGGTGTTTCGAAAAAATTGGAAAGCAAATATGATTCCGAATCTTCCTGAAATTGCTCATAGCCACCGTCTCCTAATTTTTCCAAAATGTCAATCAGGGTTACTGGAGGATTCGACGAGTTCAGGGCAAAGTAGGCAATAAGGATTTTTTCAAATGCCGAAGGTCTTTTTATGCCATAATATGAAAGCAGTTCGTCAAAAAAACAGTAGGGGTAAAAGGGCCTTTGGCTAAGCATACTAGGGTCTATGTCCGACAGATCATTTTCAAAGAGGTATTCGTCAATTGCAGAACTCAAAAATTCATCAATTGCACCAAACGTCAGATTAAAGCTGTGTACATTAATAAGGCCGGTGGTGTGGACGGTAATGAGGTTTCTCGCTCCGAAATGAGTTACACCATCTACGACAACTTCCATTGGCCTGCTTGTCCGCTCTATGGATGCAATTCCAAATTTTTTAGTCGTAGTGTTGTTTGTATCTTCTACAACCTTATAGTCGATATCATCCTCATCAAGTATGGCCGTAACATCATTCCAATATTTTACCATATCCTTACAGCTTCCAAAGGTGTTGTCCCTTATAGGATAGGCATTAATTCCTTCTTTGGCTGTTAAGATAGTTGATGCACGAAACCTGTCGCAAAAGTTGAGGTTAAACTGGCGGATTCCGGGCAGCGTAGCAATGTTGGTAAGGTAATGGTAATATTCATGAATGAATATGGATTGCTGCTGACCAATATGCAGATCCGTTATGAACGTAGTAAGGTTGTTGACATCAAATCCATCCAGGCAGATATAAAATCTATCCGGGTAGTATTTGATTTTAGTAAGGTCAATTTCTTCCATTATAATTTTTTCTTCGTTATGAAGCTAATTTTATTCGTTTTGCAGAATGTAAATTTAATAAAATCAGACGACCTGGATTTTATATCAGGGCACAATTGGCAATAAAAAAGCAGGATAAATCCTGCTTTAATGAGATAAAATAAGAAGTGTTTAGGCCATAACTTCTTCATCGTAACCAATTTCATGTAAACCCCTCCGCGCTGCCGTAATTATGTAGCGCTGGCAAAGTAAAGGCGTAGTTGTGCCCCAATGCTGGCGCAAGCGTGCTGCTGTGCCTGTCTACAATACCCCCGCGTTAAGGATTGCAGCGGATACCGGCCTCGCGCCTAATGCCTGTCGCCGTATAAGCGGAAAGCCTGGCCCGCTTCTATCAGCGGGAACGCCCAATAATGGTTACCGAAAAACAAAGTATTATTTCAAACTATAGCATGTCATTTCCTTTAGATTAGCTTCAACAAAATACTATAGGTTGTTATTATTGT
>JAZKDS010000248.1:4593-5629 GCA_040387455.1 Bacteroidota bacterium | reverse complement strand
GAAATTGCGTTAATTTCTTTTGTCTTCGCCCCAAAGCAGTTTTTTGCGCAATGTATCAAGAAATTTCTCTTGTACAAACTCTACCAGGTTTATTTTAAAATCGCCCCTTTTAATGTGCAGTACCGTTTCTACATTAACCGATATAATGCGAGAATCGAGCGATACAAGGTGTTGCTCTTCGCGGCTGCTAACGCGCAGTTCTATAGCGGTGCCATCAGGTATTACCAGCGGGCGTGCATTAAGGTTGTGCGGTGCAATAGGGGTTATAACAAGGCTGTTTACGTCGGGCATTAGTACGGGGCCACCGCAGCTGAGAGAGTAGCCTGTAGAGCCGGTAGGGGTAGAAATGATAAGGCCATCTGCCCAATAGGAGTTAAGGTGGTCTCCGTTTAACGATACATCTATGGTAATCATTGATGTAGTGTCTTTACGGCTCACGGTTACTTCATTAAGTGCAAAGTTAAGCCCGTTATCTTCAGGGCTCATGCCTTCATACTCCAGTGTAAGTAATGTGCGGCTTGATATTTTGTATTGCTTTTCAAAAATAAGGGGCAGCAGTGTTTCTATGTTTTCCTGCTGTACCGTGGCTAAAAAGCCCAGCCTGCCTGCATTTATACCTACAATAGGTATGTTTTTATCGCGCACAAGCGTTGCAGCGCGCAGCATGGTACCATCGCCACCGATGCTTATAAACACGTCTACGCCATCATTTAGTTCTTCATGGCCACTAAAAGTGGTAAAAGTTGTGGGTAGCAATCCTTTGTCATTAAGTACCTTATAGAAATTTTCTTCGATGAGCACTTCCGGTTTGTAGCCGTCAAAAACCCGAAGTACTTTTTCTATAATATCTTCGGTGTTGTCTTTGTAATATTGGCCGTAAAGCGCTATTTTCATAAAAAGCTATATGTTTAGGTATTTGTCAAGATAATCGCTACGGTCTTTAAGTGTATTCAGGTACGCATCTTCCTGGTGTTCAGTAATAATATCGTAGTTGTAGCGCCTAAAGGTCTGTATGATCTCACTCAGGCCTCCAAGG
>JAZKDS010000248.1:0-4583 GCA_040387455.1 Bacteroidota bacterium | reverse complement strand
TTACGGTTATCTGCACTTTTTGCATGCTTGCCTCGCTTATAAAAAGCCCAAGAAGCCTGCCGTTGTTGCTCTCTACAATCTGGGCTACTTCGCTCATACTGTAGTCGGTAACGCCTTTTTCTACTACCAGTATGCCGCCCTCTTCTTTAAGAAAAGGGGTTTCGTCAAAAAACCTGATTATATCTGTAATTTCGTAATAGCCAAGGTATTTGTTTTCGGCATCAAGCACCGGCACCAGGTTGGTTTCGTTTTTAGCAAAAACCTCTAAAACATCAAGCCACATGGTGGTGTCGCGCACAAAAAAGCGCTCAAAAGTATAGCGGGCGTCGGCCATTGTTTTTTCAATGTCCAGCAGTTCTGTATCTTCACTCCCGGCACAGCCTATGTATACGCCCTCTTCCAGCACCGGAAAGTGCGAAAACGGGTATTCGGCAAAAAGGTCCTGGGCATCGGCTACCGAATCGGTAGTGCGCAGGGCTTTTATGTTGCTGTTTAAAAAGTCGGTGATTTCTGTCATTTGGGGTCGTACTCTAATAAAGTGCAAAATAATCAAAAATAAGGATACTATGCCTTATATAGTTTGTATTTTTGTGCTTCAATTAACTTTTTTAGTCCAAAATATGGCCAAATTAAGCGTAAACATAAATAAAATTGCCACTTTAAGAAATTCTCGTGGCGGCAATGTGCCTAACCTTCTTGTGGTAGCGGCTGATGTACAGAGGTTTGGGGCGCAGGGTGTTACCATCCATCCGCGCCCTGATGAAAGGCACATACGTTACCAGGATGCACGCGATTTAGTGCCGGTAGTGTATACCGAATACAATATTGAAGGCAACCCCATACAAAGCTTTATAGACCTGGTGCTGCAAACAAAGCCCACGCAGGTTACCCTGGTGCCCGATGCCGATGATGCCATAACCAGCAATGCCGGATGGGATACCATTACCCACAAAAGCTTCTTGCAGGAAGTGGCTAAGGAGTTTAAGGCCAACGGGATACGTACCTCTATTTTTGTAGATGCTAACCTAAAAATGGTTGAGGGCGCTATGGAAACGGGTGCCGAGCGCATTGAGCTGTATACCGAAAGCTTTGCGCATCAATATGGCTTAGGCAACAAAAACGGCATTGCTCCTTATGTAGCTGCTGCCGAACTGGCTCAAAATCTGGGTCTTGGCCTTAATGCAGGGCACGACCTGAGCCTTGATAATATCAAGTTTTTTAAAGAGAACATCCCCGGGTTATTGGAGGTTTCTATAGGCCACGCGCTTATTGCAGAGTCTTTATACCTTGGGCTGGAGAATGTTGTTAATATGTACCTGCAAAAGCTAAAATAATGTTACACAGCAGAATAGAGGGTGAAGGTAAGCCCCTGGTAATCATTCATGGGTTTATGGGTATGGGCGATAACTGGAAAACCCTTGGTGGCCAATATGCCGCCGCAGGCTTCCAGGTGCATGCTCTGGACATGCGTAACCACGGCAAAAGCTTTCATAGTGAGGAGTTTACATACCGGGCAATGGTTAACGATGTGGCAGAGTACATAACGGCAAATAATCTGGGCAGGGTAGACCTGATAGGGCACTCTATGGGTGGCAAGGTTGGAATGTTTTTTGCAGTAATGCATCCGGAACTAATTGATAAACTGGTAGTTGCAGACATTGCCCCGAAGTACTATGCGCCGCATCATCAAACCGAGCTTGAGGCTCTTAATGCGGTTGATTTTGCTGCTAAACCATCCCGTGCAGATGTGGAAAACACTATGGCACAGTACATTAAAGACCCTGGTACCATACAATTCCTTACCAAGAACCTGTACTGGCAGGAGCCGGGCCAGCTTGGCTTTAGGTTTAACCTTAAGGCGTTTAACACGCAGATAGACAGCATAGGCGAAGCATTGCCACAGGGCAGCACCTTTGCCGGGCCAACGCTGTTTTTGCGTGGCGATAAATCGAAATACATTAAGGACGAGGACTTTGCTGATATAGAAGCCCATTTTCCTGCCTACGAAATTAAGACCATAACCAACTCAGGGCACTGGGTGCATGCCGAAAACCCGAAAGAGTTTTTAGAGTATACACTACAATTTTTGACCTCCTAAACCTAAAAATTAAATAGAGTAAATTCTTATATTAAGATGTCGAAAAGTGCTTAATTTTTCACTTTCGGAACTTGGAATCGGCTTTTTTAAGTCTTAAAGTTTTTCAAGTCATAAAGGCATGAGTATCCAACCCGAAAATTTATAAATTATAAAAGTCGAAAGTCATAACGATGGAAATTTTACATTCCACCAATTTATGACTTTCGACTTTTGATTTGTTTAGAACTAAATTTTGTTCGCTTCAAATTGCAACTGCAAGTGATGACTTTTGAGTGAGCCTGAAAACTGCGACTGCGCCTGAAAACTAAATTAAGTGAGCCCCGAAAACTGCGACTGCGACTGATAACTAAATTACGTCACAATCTTGGGTAGCACCGTTTGTTTCAGTCCGTCCATTACAAACTTCCATAAAAAGTTAAATACCGATTTGTCTTTATTTCGGTCTACGGCAACGTTAACCTGTTTCAGTTTGCCTTTGGTGTCATTTTTTACCAGCAGGTTGCCCAGGGCACTTGTAACCTGGTTTTTCTTCTTGCCGTCTTTTTTAAAGATATCCACCTTAAGGTCGTCATAGTTTATGGCAAAGGTCCCTGTAGAGCGTTCGCGGTTGCCGTTAAAGGTAAATTTCACTTCGTTTATAGTGCCCGATGTTTCTACATTCATAAGCGGCTTGGTTATCGGGTTTATCTCTTCGCTCTTAATGTTTTGCAGGTGTCCTGTAATGCTGAAAGAATCGCTGGTGTCGAGCGTATTAAACGACCACGACACATTTAGCGGCGCCGATTTCATAAACATGCATTTCACGTCAATGGTAGTGTTGGGCAGCTTGCCTTTGTTTATGGGGCTGTATACATTGGCAATGGTAGCATAAAACTTAGAAAAGGTAACCTTGGCGGCCGGCTTACTAAAGTTAAGCTGCTCTTCATACACAACCGTGCTGTTTTTAAGCATCAGCTTATCTATCTTAAGGTCAAATTTTATGCTGCGCAGCAACTCACTGTACAGCTTTTTGCGCACAGGGTCATCTACCGGCTCTTTACTGCGGTAAATATTGGCAAATACCTTCTCAAGTGTCATCTCCGGTGCGTGCACATACAGAGTGTCTTTGGCAAAGCCCCAGTCGGCCTTGGGTATGTTTATTTTAGTGGCTTCAATATTAAACTGGTCCAGCTCTTTAGGCAGCATGTTGCTAAACTGTTTGCGGGTTTGCTTGGGCAGCATCCTGAAGGTTGCTATTGCCAGGGTGCTATCGGTAGTGGTTATGTTGTTCAGGGTTATGTTGTAGTGCTTGCCGGCATTATAAAACAGGCTGTCGCAGCTCAGGCTGTAATCGCGGTAGCGCACCGGTATATTATCATCTACGGTAGCGCTGTCTACTTTAATTTTATACAGGTCAAAGCTAATGTTGGCTCCGCGAAGCTTTGGGCTCATTAAAGAGTCCAGCATTTTAAAACTGCCGTTTTTTATATGCAGGCTGCCCGTTTGTATAGCCTGCTTAAAAGGCTTTTCTACATCATCTTTAATGTTGTATTTTTTTTCAGAATGGTATAATATCACCTCCGGGGTGTTTAGGGTAACATCGCTCACAATAATGCGGTTGTGCTTAAACAGCTGCCAAAGCTTAAGGCCGCTTACATCAATAGATTTTATCTGGGCAAAAACCCCGTTTTTAACCGCCGTGGTTATGCTGTCTTTGGGTGCCAGTGCGGCGCCTTCCATACTAAAACTGCCCGTAAGCAGGTTAACGTCCAGGTCTTTATAACTTAGGTTATACGGAAAATCTTTTTGCTCTTTTATAATGGCCGGTAGTTTTTTAGAGATGTACCATGCTGCGCCAAAATTTAAAATAACAAGCAATATTGCAAGGCTTCCTAAAACTATCAGTGTACGTTTAAGTATTTTCATGTCAATAAATTATAACGTAATGTACTACGGTTTGAGGCCACATGCACACTATTTATGCTTTTCTTAATATTTAGGGCTGTTTAGGGTTTAAATATCATTAATCCATCGTCGAATTATAATTTTTAAGCAGAAAAATATTTTTAAGGAAATTTTGTGAGGCAGTCTCAAAAATGCGGCGTAATTTTTTTGAAAAATAATTTATTATGAATGCATAATATTTTTACTCAAACCTTTGCGTAATCCGTAATTTATTATAAATTTGAGGTAAAGATTATTAAATTGATAAATTAACCCATCAACAACCTATGAGAAAACTATTATCCTTAACATTGGCACTAACAGCAGCTTCTGCATTTGCAGGAGGCTACCGTGTGAGCCTGCAGGGGCAAAAGCAATTGGCCATGGGCCATACAGGTGTAGCCGTGGTAAACAGTGCCGAAGTACTGTTTTTTAACCCAGCGGGTGCAGCCTTTCTTAAAGACAAGTTTAATTTCTCGGTGGGCGGCAATGCGCTTTTTGCCCGTACCGCTTTTCAAAACGAAACCTACAACTGGCGATCAAGTACAGAAAACACAGGTAC
>JAZKDS010000247.1:6506-6770 GCA_040387455.1 Bacteroidota bacterium | reverse complement strand
CTTGACCAGAAATCTAAGCGTATGGAGATGGAAGAGAAAACAGCTTCTAAACGCCGAAAAACCCTTGAGCGTGAGCTTGACTGGGTGCGCCAGGGCGCTAAAGGCCGCCAGACCAAACAAAAGGCACGTTTGCAAAACTATGACAAGCTGCTTAATGAAGACCAGAAGGAACTTGACGAGAAACTGGAAATATACATACCTAATGGCCCAAGGCTGGGTACCAATGTTATTGATGCCAATGCTGTAGCAAAAGCGTTTGGGGAT
>JAZKDS010000247.1:0-6496 GCA_040387455.1 Bacteroidota bacterium | reverse complement strand
CCTGAACTTTACGCTGCCACAGGCTGGTATTGTTGGTATTATAGGCCCTAACGGTGCAGGTAAGACCACAATATTCAAGATGATAATGAATGAGCTGCAGCCCGATAAAGGCGAGTTTAAAGTGGGGGAAACGGTTAAGATTGCTTATGTTGACCAGGCCCACTCTAATATTAACCCTGAAAAATCTATCTGGGAAAATTTTGCCGATGGCCAGGAACTCATAATGATGGGAGGCAGGCAGGTTAACAGCCGCGCTTACCTGAGCCGTTTTAACTTTGGCGGAAGCGAGCAGAATAAAAAGGTCAACACACTATCGGGAGGTGAGCGCAACAGGCTGCATCTTGCCATGACCCTTAAAGAAGAAGGTAATGTACTGCTTTTAGATGAGCCTACTAATGACCTTGATATCAATACACTACGTGCATTAGAAGAAGGTCTTGAAAACTTTGCCGGATGCGCTGTGGTAATCAGTCACGACCGTTGGTTTCTTGACAGGGTGTGTACGCACATACTGGCCTTTGAAAACAATTCTGAAATTTACTTCTTTGAAGGGAGTTTCTCTGAATATGAAGAGAACCGCAAAAAACGCCTTGGTGGCGATTTAACACCTAAGCGTATTAAGTATAAAAAACTTATTAGAAATTAATACTTACCCATTACAATACAAAAATCGCCTTAAGCAATTAAGGCGATTTTTTTGTTTTAATTCAATTGGTAATAATTGGCATTTATTTAATACAATCTTATATAATAATTATCAGATTAATAGGTAATTTTAAGAAACGCAAAAGCCAGTAATTTACTATATAAATAATAATGCCATGGAACATGTAATTACCACCGGAGAGAATGGCAACGCCTTAAATGCATTTCGATATGAGATGTTTGCAGCCGATTTTGAAAAAGAAGCCAGAGAAGTAAAGGAAGCCGAAGAGGCATCATGCTGCCTGCTGCTTAAAAATCTTTTAAAAACAAATTTAAAGTTGCTTAAGCTTAATGAAATAACAAACATAATGTTGTTTTAACATCAAAACTAAAGACTATGGAAAATCAACCTAAGAAAAATACTGAAGACGAACAATTAAGCGATGCTTACGATCAGGATAATAACATTCCTGAAAGCGCTAATGATATCGATGATACAGATAAATACCTTGCCATTGAGCAGCCCGGGGTGAGTTATACCAACGACACCGACCCAACCGTAAACTCTGACCAGATAGATTTTGGCAGTGAAAGCCGTAAAAAAGAATGGAATGAAGAGGGGGGCAACAGCAAAAACAGCGATGCTTTTAATCAGGATGATTATATCCTGGAAGACAATGTAGATCTGGATGAAGACCAAAATCAGTCCATTTCAAGCGATGATGAAGATTTTGAAGAATCTAACGAGCGCTATACCAATTAACATTCAGCTAAATTATATCTATATCCCCGGTATGCCACACAGGTTTATTGGGGATTTTTAGTAAGTACTTATGACAGGAAATAGTAAAATAGCCATTTATGGTGCCCTTGGGGCAAACATTGCCATTGCTGTGGTTAAGTTTGTAGCAGCTTCGGTTACAGGCAGTTCGGCCATGATATCCGAAGGTATACACAGCGCGGTAGATAGCGGCAATTCGTTATTACTCCTTTTAGGAATGAAACGCAGCCAGCGCCCGCCAGACAGGGGACATCCTTTTGGGCATGGTAAAGAAATTTACTTTTGGTCGCTTATTGTAGCGATATTGGTGTTTTCTTTGGGCGGTGGTATGTCTATATACGAAGGCATAGGCCATATACAGCATCCACAAGAACTTAAAGACCCATTTTGGAATTATATTGTACTGTTAGCTTCCATGGCTTTTGAAGGTGCATCGCTTATATATGCGGTACGTGAATTCAATAAAAGCAGGGGTAAAGAGCGGTTGGGCTTTTGGCGGGAAGTAAGTATGAGCAAAGACCCCGGGCTGTTTGCTGTAATATATGAAGAAAGTGCCGCCATAACGGGTTTAATTATAGCCTTGTTAGGCGTATTTTTAGGACATTACTTTAATAATCCGCTGTTTGATGCAATGGCGTCTATACTTATAGGGCTTGTCTTAGTTTTGGTAGCCATAACCATGGTTAAGGAAAGTAAAGGGCTATTAGTAGGCGAAAGCGCCGATAAAGCAATTGTTACGGGCATTTATAATCTGGTTAATGCCGAGCCATTGGTAAAGACGCTGTATTTTCCGTTAACGATGCATTTGGCGCCTAATGAAATACTGCTGGCACTAGATGTAGAATTTAATAGAGAGATGACGGTTGACGAACTTTTTGATACGATTGACAAGCTCGAAAATCAAATTAAAAAAGCGTACCCCACCGTTAAAAAGATATACATTGAGGCTAAAAATTTTGGCGGCCGCCAAAGGCCCTGGATGATTGAAACTACAGATTAGTGTTTTATACACTATTATTTAAAAGGTGTATTTTAATAATGCGCCTTTTTGTTTTGTATGATTAAAATTGTATAATTTAAGAAAACGATGTAGTGAAGGTGCAAAAAAGCGCATGCAATTACCTATACAAAAATGTTTTTTTACCTATACAAAAAACTGCAAATGCTATAAAACATTAGTATAAGCCCATATACAGTTACCTATACTTAAACTCACACATTGTAGTTCAAATACTATTTGTATTTATATTTGCTTTAACATATTCTTTGTAATATGATTAAAAAAATAGTAAACCTTAAAAATTTGCACTAATTAATTGCAAATATAAAATTTTGCCTCAGGCAGCCTTTCCAAAACATCTATCCAAAACTCGTTCTTTACAAAATCTAATCCAAACTAATTTATGAAGCAATTTTATTTATGTGCTGCACTGGCCTGCGCCCTCTGGCAGGCAAATGCGCAAACCCCTGTACCTGTTGGTTCTGGCAGCTATGCCAATTTTCCGCCCACAACAGAATATGTGGACTGGAATAACGATGGTATAATGGAGCTTGACTATTTTTTATATGACAGGCCTATTTATGTACAGGAAGGGGAAACCCGCCCAATACCTACAAACGACTGGTGGACAAGTTTAATTGCTGACCAGTACAGTGGTTTTTTATGGGCCTATCCGCTTATGGTAGATGCCGAAAGCTATGGCCCGCGGATATATTTTCCTAATAGTTTTGTGCCCGACGGCAGTAACATAGAAACAGGGGGTAGCATAATGATAAAAGCAGATGGTTATAACCCTACAAAAGCAATTGCAAAAGACTGGAGTGACTGGGGTGTGGTTATGGGTATGCCCGATGGTACAAAAAAAATTGATGTAACCATGGCACATGGTGTGCCGTTTATGTGGTTTGAAACCAATGGTATTAACCCTAAGTTCAGTTATGAGCAGGGTGGTGCTACTTATCTTACTGCGACTGGCACAGCAGCCAGCTTTCCACTTACGCAATCTTTTGTAATTCAAAATAATGGCAAATACTATGGTGTTCACCTTGACGGGAACACCACAGCACAAATAGAAGGCCAGCAGTATGCCACGATAGACCTTGGTACTGCACAGGCTTTTAATAATGTAAAACTGAATTGGGAAGGTGCTTTTGCTTCGGGTTATGCCATACAGGTATCTAACGATAACGCCACCTGGACAACCTTGTTTTCTGAAACAGCAGGTAATGGCAACATTGACGACATTACACTAACGGGCAACGGGCGCTATGTGCGCATTGCCCTTTATGAAGAAGGTACTATATTTTCATTCTCATTATATGAAATGCAGGTGTTTAATGGTACAACGTTACTATCTCAGGGCAAGCCTGTAGAGGTATCATCTACACAACAGCCATTTTTAGCGGTTAACCTCAACGATAGCAATCTGGGCACCCGTTGGGCTGCCGATGGCAATGTAGAGACCGGCCTTGTATTGAACATGAATAACGGCAGCGGATTTTTTGTAATATCTGCCCTGCCTAACGCTGCTGCATTAACTACTTATGAGACGTATGCATTCAATAGAGTAATTGACACCGATGTTACCTACGATTATAATAAAGTAGCCGGTACAGTTGCTACTACCTGGAATATTACTACAGACAACCTTAAAGGCCAGGCTGATGGCAATACCATACAGGGCTTTTTGCCACATTTATATGACAATGCAACACATAACGTAAACTTTAACGGTACTACTTATGTTTCGCCGCGTGGGCCGCTTAAAACGGCTATAGGTAAGAATTTTGCCTTTACCTACAAGTTTACAGGTGTGCTGCCATCATACAATTCACCTTATATGAATAGCGAAGATGCCAACCCGTATAACGCTAACGTAATGTTTAACCTGCTTACTGATTATAGCAGCAAAACTACTTATGGCGGCGATACTTACTGGGGCGGCAAAGACCTTGTGAATTTTGCAAAATACACGCTGTTTGCTAAAGAAACAGGACACCAGGCTTTTGAAGCCATGAAAATAAAAACCAAGAATGCCCTCATAAACTGGCTCACTTATACCCCCGGTGAGGCAGAAAAATTCTTTGCCCGTTATGACCGCTGGAAAGCCCTTGTAGGTTTTAACGAATCATATGGTTCGGCAGAGTTTACAGATAACCATTTTCATTATGGTTACCTTATACAGGCCTGCGCTATGTATGGTATGGTAGATCCTCAGTTTTTGGAAGATTATGGCGACATGATTAAGCTTGTTGCCAAGCAGTATGCCAACTGGGATAAAGAAGATGAATTTTTGCCCTACTTCCGTACGTTTGACCCGTGGATAGGCCATAGCTATGCTGGTGGTACCAGCTCTGTACTGGGTAATAATCAGGAGTCTACATCTGAAGCTATGCAATCATGGACGGGCTTATTCCTTTTAGGCGATGTGCTTCAGGATGATGCATTGCTTGATGCAGCAGCTTTTGGTTACATCAGCGAATCTAAAGCTACACTGGAGTACTGGTTTGACTGGAAGCAAAATAACCTGCCTGCTGCTTATGCTCACAATATGGTAGGTATATTGAGCAATATGGGTTTTGCATATGGTACTTATTTTAGTGCCAGTCCTGTACACATACATGGTATACAATATCTACCTGTTAACCCCGGGTTTAAATATCTTGCTGAAGATACTGAGTGGGCCAATCAGGAATATGATGATATGATGGCTGAAAGCCTTAACGTTGAAGGCTTTGACAGCGAGAATGATTTTGGAGACGACTGGGCACATGTGGCACTGGGTTTCCGATTGTTGTTTGACCCGGAGTATGTTGCTGATTTTATAGCGGAAAATATGGAACTACCTGTAAGTGACCCTAAGTATATTATGGATTATGATGTGAGTGGTATGACCTATTACTACACGCATGCCGCTCAAAACCTTGGTGATTTTAGTTTTAATTTCCATACCGATTTTCCGAGCAGCAGCGTGTTTACAGAAAATGGCACTTTTAGCCATGCAGTAGCTTATAACCCTACAGCATCAGAAAAAACATGTACTATTTATAACAGCAGTAATGGTGTGGTAGCCACATTTCAGGTGCCGGCTTATACGTTAAAAACATATCCTGAACTGCCTACAACAGGGCAAACGCCTACAGGTTGTTATGGCCTTGTTCCGGCGGGTGCAACGGCTTCTACTGGTAATGCAGGCGAGGCGATAGATGGTAACATGGGCTCCCGTTGGGAAAGCCAGTTTGCTGACCCACAATGGATACAGATAGACATGGGCGTGGTTTCTACCATACAAAATGTAGCTATACACTGGGAGGCTGCCAATGCTAAAGATTATACGTTTAAAGGATCTGTAGATGGGGTAGAGTGGACAACACTGGGTACTTATACTAACATGGCCGAAGGCAATCGTACTGATAATATTAATGATATTAATGCCAATTACCGCTACCTGAGGATGGATGGCACTGCCAGAAATCTTACATACGGCTACTCAATATTTGAGTTTGACATTTGCGGCCTTGCTTTTCTTGATGCCGATAACCACCAACTTACACAAACGGTTACTATGTATCCTAACCCGGCACAGGGCAATGTAAACATAGTAGCAGAAGCAAATACAAAAGCAGTGATTTATAACATGAATGGTGCTGTTGTTGCAACACATGACCTTATTACCGGAGAAAATAATATAAAATTATCTGGTCTTTCAACAGGTGTATATCTTGTTAAGGTGGGAGCTAAAACATCACGCCTTATAATTAAGTAGTTTAGGTTCCTGATTTATATTTCAATTTTTTGCAAAGCCCACGCTACAAAGCGTGGGCTTTTTTTTGAACAGATGTTGGGGTAGAGTTTTCATACTTATCAGATTGCCACGCTCCGTTGCACTCCGCTAGCGACGGACGGTACGGATGGGATATTTTCTTCACATACCATCATTACGAGGAGGAACGACGAAATAATCTCATTGGGCTGAGCAGGAAATTTTATCAATGATCCTATGAAATAATGGCTGTCAAAGATAAAATCAACCTCAATATACATACATAATCTATTAAAAAATAAGCTTT
>JAZKDS010000246.1:2557-3661 GCA_040387455.1 Bacteroidota bacterium | reverse complement strand
TCTATCATGTTAGCTATAAATAATTTGGTATTATAGCTTGAGAGAGCTATAATTCTTAATTGCGGAAATTCAAAGTGAATGATCTTTGTTGCTTCTATACCATTAATTACTGGCATTTTAAGATCAAGCAGTATAATATCTGGCAGCTCTGGGGTAGCTCGTAAAAAATCGATGAGTTCTCCACCGTCTGAAGCTTCATAAATAATGTTGATGTTTTTTTCGCTGCAGGATAAAAGAGATCCCTTTACGGAATAATACTTCATCGTCTGCTAAAACTACCTTAATTATATCACTCATTGTCAAAAATTTAAAATTGCAGTCATTCCTTTACCGGGTTCTGAATCCAGGGACATGCTCCCGTTCAGGAAAATAACCCTGCTTTCAATACTTTTCATCCCAAGCCCTTTGCCCGACCTTATGTTTTCAGGACAGAAGCCTTTACCATCATCAGAATACCGGCACATTATACCTTCAGTGCTGTTTAAAAACACTATTGAAATATTTTTTGCTTCACCATGCCGCACAGAGTTATTCAGCAATTCCTGTACGATACGGAATATGTATAAATAGTCTCTTTTATTTAAATCGTCAAATTTTACCATATTTTTATAATTCACCTTGACTGATTTACTGCTGTTCAGTTCAAAACAAAATTCCTTCAATCCTTCATCCAGTCCAAATTTATCCAGGACTGTAGGCAATAAATCGTGAGATATTTTTCGCGAATTATCGATAGCCTTCAGTATCATGGTATTAATGTTTCCTGATATCTCGTGTAACTCTTCTTTAGTAATGTCAGGTGTCATCAGCAAATGGCTGTTAAGTGCTACCACATTCAGCTTAGAGCTTATGTCGTCATGAAGATCCTGGGCAATGCGCCTGCGCTCATCTTCCTGTACACCTATGGCAACCTGCAACAATTCCCTTTGATACTTAAAGGCTATCTGGTTTTTTTCAAGTTCTTTTTGCATAATCTTCCTTTTAGAAAAATAAAAAAAAACTAATAGTACTACACCCATAAAAAACATAAGAAAGACGCAGAGTATTATTAATTGCCTCCGTCCGATACTTTCATGAAGTAGGTCTGTTTCCCAATAGGCGCCG
>JAZKDS010000246.1:0-2547 GCA_040387455.1 Bacteroidota bacterium | reverse complement strand
GAACTGCTGGTGTAACCGGACCACAAGGACCGATAGGACTTACGGGAGCAACTGGACCGATAGGATTAACAGGTGCAACGGGCGCTACAGGTGCAACAAGACCAGTAGGTCCCGCAGGTAATAACGGAACTGATGGAGCAGCTGGTGCAATAGGACCGATAGGATTAACAGGTGCAACGGGCGCTACAGGAGCTACAGGACCAGTAGCCCGGCAGTTAATGACGGGACAGATGGAGCAGCTGGTGCAGCAGGAGCTACAGGTTCACAGGGTGTGCAAGGGCCAGCCGGACCAGGATTTGCAAATGGATCAGCATCAGGGCAGGTATATCTTACAGGAGCATCATTTACTCCTCAGGCACCTGTAACAATTTCAGGCGATATCACTTTAACAAATACAGGAGTAACAAATATTGTAGCAAATGCCGTAGGCACTACTGAAATAGCAAACGGAACTGTTACAACTGAAAAAATCAGTGCAACCGGAACTGCTTCTTCTACCACGTATCTCAGAGGTGACGGGCAATGGACTGCACCAGCTCCTGCCTTACTATCTACAGTAATTATTAACAGCAGCGGCACAACATTGAGTACTAATACCCAGTTTGTATACATTACAGGGAATTACTCAGTAATTCTACCGGCTAACCCTGCTGTAGGCCAGCAGATTTACTTCTTCTCAGAAAGCGCATCTGCCACTATTAATCCAAATGGTAAGTTCTTTAGGGATGGCGGATTTAATTACGGTACTTCGACATTTAATGAATTTGGAGGTACTACGTCAAAAGGCTTTATCCTGATATGGAACGGAACATATTGGTTTACTTTCTAACTATCAATAAATAGATTTCAAATGTCATTTTACCTTCGGGTGAAATGACATTTTTGTTTTTTACTCAAACTACATAAAAACATATTTTCAAACTCTTTGCCTAAAAATGTCTGTAAAAAAAATAATATGGTTACTTTCTCTATAGTTTAATACATATAAAGTACAGGGGCTGGCACTCAGCTGCAATGATTGTTATTTTGCAAGGCGTATACCCGTAAACTGCCACTGATGCCGTGGATGGAAAAAGTTGCGGTAAGTATCGCGGCTGTGTCCTTTTGGTGTAGCTACAGATGTACCCCGTAAAACCATTTGGTTTACCATAAATTTACCATTATATTCACCTATGGCACCAGGCTCTTTTTTAAAGCCGGGATATGGCAGATAGGCGCTGTTAGTCCATTCCCAGCGTTCGCCCCAGCTAAAATTTGCAGCCGTAGCCTCCCACTCTGCTTCTGTAGGCAAACGCAAACCTTTCCATACGGCAAATGCAGATGCTTCATAAAAATTTACATGACATACGGCATCATCAGGCGCTATTTCACTGAGGCCGCTCTCAGTATAATGCGTCCATCTATCTTCTATTTTATGCCAATATAGCGGAGCTTGAGCACCTGATTGTTTTACCCATTCCCACCCTTCTGAATGCCAGTGGCGAAAGTCTATATAACCGCCATCTTGAATAAACTCAAGATACTCTGCATTGGTTACCGTTTTATTAGCTATCTGGTACGCATCAAGGTATACTTTATGCCTGCCCAGCTCATTATCAAAACAAAAGCCATCACCCCTAAAGCCTATTTCATAAACTCCTTCAGGCATACTAATAAATTGTGCATCCTGCTGCTTACCGGTTTTGAAAACCTCATCAGTTCTATAGGCCGGAAAAAGCGGATTGTGACCCAGTATGTATTTTATATCGCTATACAAAAGTTCCTGGTGCTGCTGCTCGTGGTTAAGGCCGAGTTCCAGCAGGGCAGCAAGTTCATTAGACAGGACATCTTTTTGTAAAAATTGTTCCATGTGCTCATCTACATACGCTCTGTAGCGATACACATCGGTAACCGAGGGGCGACTCAGGTTGCCACGATCTGTACGTACCACACGTGCACCTACGCTTTCATAGTAGCTGTTAAACACAAAGTTATATTGAGTGTTGAATTCTCTATAGCCGTTATAATGTGGCTTAAGTATAAAAGTTTCAAAAAACCATGTAGTATGCCCCAAGTGCCATTTGGGCGGGCTTACATCGGGAATGGGCTGCACTACATAATCTTCTATTTCGAGTGGTTTACAAATATTTTCAGAATGGCTGCGTATCTCACGGTACAGCCTTAAAAGTGACGAAGATACATTAGTAATTGTCATGTTATTTTCCATACCCTTGTGTAATAATTATTCGGCAATCCATAAAGCATCTTTAAACCAGCCTTTTTCATCTGTTACTGTTTCTGCAACGGCAAAGCCCGATGCATGGGCTAACTTCTGAATATCTTCGGCAGAAAATTTTTGAGATACTTCCATATATATGGCTTCATCCCTATCAAAATGTATTACAGCATTATCAATAAGTACTTCCTGGTCTTCAAGGCTTATTAGGTAGCTCCTGCAAGCCCCGGTAAGCGGGTCATAATTTTGATAGTGCTCAAATCGGCTCACATTAAAGTTAGCGCTAAGCTCACGGTTGATGCGGTTAAGCAGATTCAGGTTAAAGGCAGCGG
>JAZKDS010000245.1:0-1653 GCA_040387455.1 Bacteroidota bacterium | reverse complement strand
GTTGACGGATAAAAGTCACCGCCACGGTCAAGTAATCCCTGAAATGCCAACACAACTTTTTTCTTTTGGCTAACACGGCGCACGCTGCGGCGCAGGGTAAGGTACTGGCTTGCACGGGTATAATTCTGGTCGCCCATGGCTTTTAAAAAGCCGTCTACCGTACCTCGGGGATTACGTCTGCCAAGCGAATCGGCTGCAAATTCAAGAGCAGGGGCTTCGGTATCTTTAGATGTTGCGCCTAACAGCTGCCCATGTGATATTTGCGGCAGACCTAAAAGCATTATAAAAATAAAGGCCGTATAATATTTTTTAAATAAAGGTGTATAAAGCATGGCGGTTGATTTGAAAGCAATCCTTAAAATTATAAAAATTGCCCCGAATATGGAGAAACGATTAACGTTTTGTTTTTAGAATGTTTTAATCGCTGTAGCAAAATTTATACTATTTTGCATTAAAAATAATTATTATGAAGACAAAGCTCTCCATCCTTGTACTACTGCTCAGCTTTTGCTGTTTCGCACAAAATCAAAATATAAAGCCTGAACCGCTTTATAACATAACTATTTATAAATGGGCTAAAGATGGTGGAGGCGCCGAAAAAGAAGTAATACTTAATATTTTTGAAGGCGATAGCATAACGGTAACTCGCCGCGTTGACGATCAGGTAGAAGAGAATTTTACCGATAAGCTAAAAATAAAAGATTTTGAGAAGGGAATCTTTAAATTTATAAATGGTGAAAATATTGAGCGCAAGGTAGCTTACGATGAAGAAGAAATGGCACCTGCACAAGCTCCTGAAGAAAATCAACAGGTACTGCATATTACTGTTGTTACTTTAAAAGACTACAATGAGCAAGGTACAAACACCTATCCTGGGGAATATTTTAAAATTATGGTTGCTGATTATAACGATACAACACTTGAAGCACTCGTAAAATACTTTGACAATAAAGAAGCAAAAACATTACAAAAGCTATTAAACATGTAAAAAAAACAGCGCCCATAAGGCGCTGTTTCATTACTGTCTGTTATCTTTATTTAAGATATGTATCAAAATAATCGGCAATTTTTTGGTTAAGGTGGTAACGGTCTTTGCCGCGTACATTGTGCTCATGCGTAGGGTATAAAAAATAATCTACCTGTTTGCCGGCCTGTATGCAAGCCTGTATAAACTCCATACTGTGCTGTTGCACAACCACATTATCCTGTGCACCGTGAATAACTAAAAGGTGTCCTTTTAATTTTTTTGCTTTTTCAATAATGTTGGTGTTTTTATAACCGTCAGGATTTTCCTGCGGGGTATCCATATAGCGTTCGCCGTACATAATTTCATAATACTTCCAGTCGCATACGGGGCCACCGGCAACACCCACTTTAAAAGTGTCGGCATGGTCAAGCATTAATGATGATGTCATGAAACCGCCAAAACTCCAGCCGTATACACCAATGCGGGCAGCATCTACAAAGCTTTTACTTTTAAGAAAATCTACACCCTTCATCTGGTCGGCCATTTCATTAACGCCCAGGTTGCGGTGCACAACGTGTTCAAAATCACGACCACGGGCATCGCTGCCACGGTTATCAAGTGTAAATACCACATAGCCCTTTTGTGCCATGTAATAATCGAACAGGCCGGCACCGCCAAGCCATTCG
>JAZKDS010000244.1:3679-5097 GCA_040387455.1 Bacteroidota bacterium | reverse complement strand
ATCCCAAGTGTTTTTTTCGAAATCAGCTATGCCTACCCAGGTAAGATTGGCCTTACTTTTTTCGGCATATGATAGCACGGCTGTTGCCAGCCCGCCGGAGCTTTGTGTTATTATGGTTTTGCGGTTTTGCTTTTTTATAGACAGGGGCAACCTGTAAGAAACGGTAATTATTTTCATTATGGTTTTTAACCTGCACGGAGTTTTTAGCCATACAGGCCATATCTCAAAGTTACAAAAGCCTTATTTTAAAGGCGGGGTAGCAATTGTTAGTTAACATTACTTTATGAGCCTTTTGTGATATTACCAGTCGTAACGTTAAGATTTTCAGGATTTGGCACTCTAAAAATATTGTAAAGTGCCTTATACGGATTTCCTTGCAGGCCCAAAAGTTTGGCAAAAGCAGTTTCGGTTTTATAGCCCTGCTGTTTTAAAGAGATAATTTGCTGCCGGAAATCCTCACCTTTTTCTAAGAGTATCTGGTGTTCAACAACCATATGGCGGTAACCATATTGGTTTATTACCGGAGTGGCCTGCCCGAATATTTCCAACTCAAAATCATGAATGAAAAAATTTGAGATTACTGATTCCGTTCCATTAATAACGGCTGTGCGAATAGTAAAGCCTTTGTAGTGCGAAAATGCCTGTATTAGGCTTGCCGTAAATTCTTCGGCAGAAGTATATTGGCATAAAATATCAAGGTCGCTGCCCTCAATGGCAATATTTATAGGGATTGTGCCTGCCAGTACGGGAGTGTAGGGTGCGAGGGTTTCTAAAATGCAATTACCCTTCAACAAACGGTAAGCCGCTTGCTGAAGGGTAGTGCCATGTATAAGGTAATCTATGGTAAGGAAGTTATCCAAAACCGTATTATCCTTTTTTATTTTTGCCGTTATTAAACTTTACCTGTTCTACAACAGGGGCCGGTTTTTTAGATTTGTCAAACTTTTTGTGTTGAGACGGGCCTTTTTTACCCGTTGAGCTTTTAGCCTTAGGGCGTGGGGCAGGAGGGCTTTTAACAACTTTCTCTGTACCATCGGCCAGGTGCGTTGAAGCAGCTTTTTTGTGTTCTGCTAAAACATCCTGAGCATTTTTAGGATTTTCTTTAGTGCCACGAAGGTGAATAACAAGTCCGTTTAAAAAATTACGAAGCACCTGGTCGCCACACTCCATATAGTTAGGGTGGTCTTCATTACGGAAGAAAGCTCCCAGTTCTGCCTTAGCAATTCTAAAGTCTACCAGTTCCAGTATTTCTACTATCTGGTCATCGCGCAATTGCAGGGCTACACGCAGTTTTTTAAATATATCGTTGTTATTCATACAAATTGTTTTTGCAAAGATAGTGTTTTAGAGTCACAAAGTCTAAGGTCTTAAAGTCATAAAGTTGCGTGTGGTATGGTTTATGCATAAGGTAACTATTG
>JAZKDS010000244.1:0-3669 GCA_040387455.1 Bacteroidota bacterium | reverse complement strand
ATAAAAAGAAAGCATAGCGAATGAAATTTCAGGTAGTATCAGATTATAAGCCAACAGGCGATCAGCCCGGAGCCATAAAACAACTGAGCCAGGGCATTGAAGATGGCGAAAGGTACCAAACACTGCTGGGCGTAACAGGATCAGGTAAAACGTTTACCATGGCTAATGTTATCCAGGAGGTGCAGAAGCCTACGCTTATACTGGCGCATAATAAAACGCTTGCTGCACAGCTGTACAGTGAGTTTAAGGCATTCTTCCCCAACAATGCGGTAGAATACTTTGTATCATATTACGACTATTACCAGCCCGAGGCCTACATACCGGTATCGGGCACCTACATAGAAAAAGACCTCTCTATAAACGAGGAATTAGAAAAAATGAGGCTCAGTACCACATCGTCATTGCTTTCGGGCAGGAGAGATGTGCTTGTGGTGGCATCGGTATCGTGCCTTTATGGTATTGGTAACCCGGTAGAGTTCCAAAAAAACGTAGTGTCGCTGCAAAAAGACCAGGTGATTAGCCGCACGCAATTGCTGCACAAACTGGTACAAAGCCTTTATTCGCGTACTGAGGCCGACTTTACCCCCGGTACTTTCCGTATTAAGGGCGATACCGTTGAGGTATTCCCCAGTTATGGCGATGAGCCGTTCCGCATCCACTTTTTTGGAGATGAAATTGAAGATATTGAAGCTTTTGATAAAGTGACATCTAAGGTTGTAGAAAAATATGACCGCCTTAATATTTATCCGGCCAATATGTTTGTTACCAGTCCCGATGTGCTACAAGGCGCTATCTGGGAGATACAGCAGGACCTGGTTAAGCAGGTAGATTATTTTAAAGAAATAGGCAAGCACCTTGAGGCTAAGCGCCTTGAAGAGCGCACTAATTTTGACCTGGAGATGATTCGTGAACTGGGTTATTGCAGCGGTATTGAGAACTACTCGCGCTACCTCGACCGCAGGCTGCCCGGCACACGCCCGTTTTGCCTGCTGGATTATTTCCCTAACGATTTTTTGATGGTTATTGACGAAAGCCACGTTACCGTGAGCCAGGTGCACGCCATGTATGGCGGTGACCGCTCCCGTAAGGAAAACCTTGTGGAGTATGGCTTTAGACTGCCGGCTGCTATGGATAACCGCCCGCTGAAGTTTGAGGAGTTTGAAGCCCTGCAAAACCAGGTGGTTTATGTGAGCGCTACCCCGGCCGATTATGAGCTGCAGAAGAGCGGTGGTGTATATGTAGAGCAGGTTATCAGGCCTACCGGGCTGCTTGATCCGGTTATTGAGGTACGCCCAAGCATTAACCAGATTGACGATTTAATTGAAGAGATACACCAGCGCGTAGAGCTTGATGAGCGTACGCTGGTTACTACGCTAACCAAGCGTATGGCTGAAGAGCTTGCCAAATACCTGACCAAGGTATCCATCCGTTGCCGCTACATACACAGTGAGATTGATACGCTGGAGCGTGTAGAGATTATGCGCGACCTGCGCCTGGGCTTGTTTGACGTGCTGATAGGCGTTAACCTGCTGCGTGAGGGGCTGGATTTACCCGAAGTATCATTAGTGGCGATACTGGATGCCGATAAAGAGGGATTTTTGCGTAATACGCGCTCTTTAGTGCAAACCGTGGGCCGTGCGGCACGTAACGTAAACGGCAAAGCTATTATGTATGCCGATAAGGTTACCGACAGCATGCAGCGTACTATTGACCAGACTATTTACCGCCGTGAAAAGCAGCAAAATTATAATACAGAAAGAGGCATGGTGCCTCTGGCCCTGAACAAAAAAATTGAGAAGAGCCACCTTGCCCGCAGCCCAATTGCCAGCTTTCATTATGAGAATGAGAAAAAGCTTATGGCTGCCGAGCCTGATACCACCTATATGGCCAAAGGCGATATTGAGAAGATGATTCGCGAGAAGCGTAAAGCCATGGAAAAGGCCGCTAAAGACCTGGACTTTTTACAGGCCGCAAAGCTTAGAGATGAAATTAAGGTATTGCAGGAGAAGGTGTAGGTATGATAGTAATGCAAATATTGATGGCAATCTTAGTAGTTATTTCCATACTATCTTTTCTGATAGTATTTGTACTTGGTGTGGCGGTTAAGTTTGACACTGCTTTTGTGCAGGATTCTACGAAGGAGTTTTGGAAATATCGTATTGGAAGGGTAGCATTTGTTTCTTTGATTATAAGTGCTGGTTTGTTATTTATTGTTCAGGCTTTTACGAGCAGATATGCGCGGCATAAAGTCTTGGATATAATTAATAATCCAGAATCAAAGATTTATGTAAATCAGGTAATAATAAATGATTCAGTACTATATGAAGACTTTAAAAGGTTTACAAAAACAAGTTCTTCGAGAAATACTGGTAATACTAAAATATGGGTGGATATAAAACAGAATGATAAAACAATACATCTAACATTATTGCGTGATTTTAATCATAGCGATAAATATTGGGTTTCATCTGAAGATTACGGTAAAAATTGTTTTGGAGAAATTAATACCGAACAGCTTAACTATGTAAAGTAACAAACGCCGCAATTTGCGGCGTTTTTGTTGTCTCGTTATTGTTGCTTCTCAACGTTTATATAAAACTTCGTAGTTGCTACTTCTACATCGTTTAGGGAACTTATGGTTACCTTTTCTTTTTTCCATTTGTTGGTGGCTTTCAAGCGTATGGTTTTGCCGCCAATTACAACATCAACGGGCATTTCAAAGTTGGGTTCATCAGTCTGCCAGCGGTACTCCAGGTCTTTGCCGTTTTGCTTAAGCTGTAATACCGGTATGGCTGTGTGGCGCAGGTACTGGTTAAAAATAGATGTAAGGTCTATGCCGGCCTGCTTGCTGAAGTATTTGTTAACCGTCTCGGTGTCAATTATTTTCTTGCGGTGGGTTTCGCTGTAGCCTAAAAGCATTTTCCACCATTTGGCATCGTCGTTCACAATGTGGCGTATGGTGTTCAGCATCAGGGCGCCCTTATAATACATATCACCCGATCCTTCTTTGTTTACACCAAACACGCCAATTACCGGTTTTCGGTTCTCTACATTTGCAGCCTGGCCGTTTATGTACTGCATGGCCTTATCGTAGCCGAAACGGCACTCTACATATACTGTTTCGCTGTAAGTGGTAAAGCCTTCGTGTATCCACATATCGGCAATATCCTTGCTGGTAATGCTATTACCAAACCACTCGTGGCCGCTTTCATGCACAATAATATAGTCAAATTCCTTGCCCAGGCCGGTGCCGGTCATATCCATGCCCATGTAGCCTTTTTTATACTTGTTGCCATAGGCCACAGCACTTTGGTGCTCCATGCCCAGATACGATGTTTCTACCAGTTTGTAGCCGTCTTCGGCAAAGGGGTAGGTGCCAAACTTCTGCTGAAAACAATCGAGCATGCCTTTTACTTCCTCAAAATGCGCCTTTGCTTTTTCCTCGTTCTTGCGCAACACATAATAATCCAGGTCAAGCCCATTGTGGTTATCGTGGATGTGCGCGTAGTCGGCAATGTTTATGGTAATATCGTAATTGTTTATCGGATTTTTAACTTCCCAGTCCCAGCGGGTGTAGCCATTCTTTAGGTCTTCGCTACCGGTAAAACGGCCGTTGCTCACATTCATAAGTCCGTTTGGTACTGCCACTTTTATGGAAGCGCCACGGTC
>JAZKDS010000243.1:14162-14412 GCA_040387455.1 Bacteroidota bacterium | reverse complement strand
CCAGTCGGTATGTTTTAGTAGCGCAATCGCCTCAGCCGTAAGGCGTTCGCTAATAAGCGTAGTGGTAGTTTTGCCGGTAGTGGTTTTAATGGCGCGATTAAGATGGTTTACATGCACCGACAGGCTCTCAGCATAATCAGTTGCAGAGCGCATGCTAAGTCGTTGCAGGGGCGACTCTATAGGAAACTGGCGCTCCAGCAACTCATTAAACACCGCGGTAATGCGCGAGCTGGCATCGGGGTGGCTGTAC
>JAZKDS010000243.1:774-14152 GCA_040387455.1 Bacteroidota bacterium | reverse complement strand
GGTTCAGTTTTTAAAGCAATATGAATCAATTCATTAAGGTAGCTATGCAGCAAATCATATTTATATGCGTAGTCAGAATCTATCTCGGCCAGCATCTTGTTGAAAATTGCCACAATAGCCTGCTCACGGGCTTCATCAAGTACATAGCTGGGCTTTGCGCCTATGGCAAACATGGGTAAATCTGCCAGTGCCGTACGCGACTTCTCGGTAAAAAAAGTAGGTGTAAAAATGCAAAAGTAACCCGTAGCACTACCGTCTATACTCTCCCAGGTGTAGGGCACGTTCGGATTAAAAAAATTAAGCGTAATCCCATCAACCTCAATACTTTTATCGGCATAATGATAACGATTATTACCCCTTATCAGTGTAATTTTATAATAGTCACGGCGCGCATAGCGTACAGGGCTGCCGTCAAGGCAGTCTTCAAGCCTAAACACATTAAAGTGCCCTACCCCACCGTTAAGGTTTTGGGGCACCTGCTTTAACTTCTCTTCATAAAACTCGGCCAGGCTTTGCGTTTCCATGCTCTTATAAATTGTAAAATTCAAACAAAGATAATTGTTTTTATGCAAAAATAGCTATGTTACACATTTATAGCAACTTAAGTTTCTATTTGACAAAATAACACCATTTTAGCCATAACACTGATTTACAACAAACTAACGCTTTAATATTTCACTTTCGGAGTTTGATATTCGCAATTCTATAAAACCATTCGCCATAATCATTTTACCGCTCATCATATTCTTACTATTCCATCAAGATATCTCCTGTACTTTCGTACTACCAATCAACCAAAAAAAACAACATCATGATCTCAATTTTTGTACACATCATCAAATTAGCAATAGAGGCAACCCTGTCATTATTTGCATAACCACTTTATAAAGTAATCGCACAACCATCATCAATCAAAAAACAAACATTACTATCATTAATTTATTACAAGCGATTATATTTGAAGTTAGTTGTACCGGGCGGCCTCATCATCTGCCCGGTATTTATTTTATCCTATGAATTTACTTAAAAATTACAAATACCACCTTTTTGCCATTTTAGGCTTTGTGCTATACACAATAGCATCACTTACTATGGTAAAGCTCAGCTACAGCCTTGAGCACGTTGCAGAACCCAAAAGAAACCTTATACGCTGGTATTTTTTATCAGAAGGGCTAACCTGCGGCCTGCTGGCTTATGTACTGTCTAACCTTATTTTATGGTACATAGAGAAGTATGTAGACTTTGGCAACATCACTAAAAAGGGTGTGCTGTGGCTATCCCTGGTATTTTTAAGTGTGGTCATTATATATTTTGTAACCCTGTGGCCCTTGCTCGGATTTTCATTGCGCTACTTTTTAAATGAAGGTATTAACCTGACGTTTGTTACGCGATTAACCAACCTGCCTTTTTTTACAACTGTATTTGCCATATGGCTGTTTATAATTATTGCCATTAAGGTATATAATTATATCAACCAGGTTAAAATGAGCCGCCTTGAGCTGGAAACCAGCCTGCGCGAAAGCCAGCTTAACACCCTTAAAGGCCAGATAAACCCGCACTTTATGTTTAACAGCCTTAACAACATACGAGGGCTGATACTGGAAGATGCATCGCGCTCCCGCGATATGATAACCCGCCTGAGCGAAATGCTGCGCTACAGCCTTACTAAAAACGGTGTAAACACCATACCCCTTAAAGAAGAGCTGCAAACTGTAGACAACTATATAGAAATAAGCAAAATACAGTTTGAAGAACGCCTGCAGTTCAACATACATGTAAACCCCGAAACCCTTAACATTGCCATACCCCCCATGATTGTACAAATGCTTATAGAAAATGCCGTTAAGCATGGTGTGGGCAAGCTAAAAGAGGGTGGCTATGTAAACCTTACTGTTAATATAGATAACAACTACCTGCAAATTGAGGTAGCCAACAGCGGCGTGCTTAATTTTGAAGAAGGCAGCACCCGCTTGGGGCTCGAAAATATTAAAAAACGACTGGGGCTTATTTTTGGCGACAAGGCCACTTTTAGCCTTATAGAAAACGATAACTTTGTAGTTGCTAAAATAAGCATACCGTTATGATAAGCATAAGAGCCATAATTGTAGAAGACTCGCGCCTGGCGCGCAACGAGCTTAAAGAACTGGTTAAAAAGCACCCCGAACTAAACATTATTGGCGAAGCCGAAAACGTAGATGATGCCTATGAGCTGATTACACGCGAGCGCCCTGATATGATTTTCCTGGACATTAACATGCCCGGCAAAGATGGTTTTGACCTGCTGGAGATGCTGGATGATGTACCCATTACCATTTTTACCACCGCTTTTGATGAGTATGCCATAAAATCGTTTGAATATAATGCGCTCGATTACCTGCTAAAACCCATAAACGAAAAACGTTTTGCCGACGCCATTGATAAGGTAAAGGCTAAAATGGCAACACCTGAATCGGGTACTGCACCAGCTTCGGAAGCACAACAGGAAGCAAACCTGACCGAAAACAGCCAGATATTTATTAAGGATGGCGAAAAATGCTGGTTAGTAAAACTTAACGAAGTGCAGCTGTTTGAAATTGTGGGCAACTACACACGCGTGTATTTTCGCGACTGCAAGCCCTTAATATACAAATCGCTCAACCAGGTAGAAGAGCGCCTGCCCCAGCACCTGTTTTTTAGGGCAAACCGCCAGCAGATAGTAAACCTGCAATACATTAAAAGCGTAGACAACTGGTTTAACGGCAAGCTTAAAGCCACCCTTATAAACGGCAGCGATGTAGAGATATCGCGCCGCCAGTCGGCATTGTTTAAAGACATGCTGAGCCTGTAGAGACGCATTGCGTGCATCTTAAAATCATAATACGAAAGTCATAAAGTAAAAAGCTCGGTACTGTAAAGTATTGAGCTTTTTACTTTACTACCCAAGCTTTATTGATGCGGAACAATCTCCTTAAACAATTAATAAGATCTTGGTTATCCTTTTCTTCACGCACCGTCATTGCGAGGAGGAACGACGAAACACCCGAGGGCAATGCCCGAACTGACGTAGTAATCTCATAATGTTAATCCGCGAGAGACCATTTTCCGTTAGGGAAATAATTCCGATAGCCTAATGTAACACAAACACTTTTTTAACGTAGGCAATCCATTCGGTTATGCCTCAGGAACCAAGAACCTCCATAAAAAAAGCAAGCCCCGCGCATTACTGCAACGGGGCTTACCCACCTAAACCTAAATCAAATATTTTATTAGTTTAAACCTGATACTTAAAACATGCCTCCACTACCCTGCTTGGTATTATCTTCACGCTGTTTGCGCTGCATGGCCCTGTTTTTACCCGACCCAAACATATAGTTTATGCCAAAGTATACCGTGCGGCTCTCCCAATGAAAAGCTCCTGCCTGCGGAAATGGGTTTTGCCCGTAAAATGCATAACGCATGGTCTTGAACATATCGCTAAAACGCAGGCTTATGCTCATTTTATTATCAAGCAGTGTGTAGCGTGCGCCACTGTCTACCTTATACATTTCGCGGCTGCTGCCCTGCACACCGTTTACCGGGCCCCTGTAAAAGCCAAAGAGTAAAAAGCTAAGCCTGTTGTTAACCCTAAAGTTACTGTTAAGCCTTGCATTAAAGGCATTGGCGGTTACTTTAGTGTTTATAAATTCATAATCGGTATCGCTGCCCGGTGCAAGCTGGCTCACCATACCCTGCTGGCTTATGCTGCTAAAATCTATAGCCGGCTGCACATCCCACCACTTGGCTATTTTATAATTAGCCGAAAGCTCAAAACCATATGCGGTGTTGTTACTAAAGTTGGCAAAGCTCATTATCTGGTCCTGTGTATTATCGGTAGTTTCATCCGGATAAAACACACGGTTAATTTCGTTATCTATCAGCCTGTAAAACACACCACCGGTAAAGCTGCTGCCCTTCCCAAACATACGGGTATAGTTAACCTCTACACTGTTAGTAAACTGCGGCTCAAGCTCAGGGTTACCTAAAGAGGTAAGCTGTGGCGTACTAAATTCGCGTATGGGCTTGGTTTGCTCCAGCGCCGGACGGTCTACACGGCGGCTGTAGCTAAACTGGTAAGTACTTTTATCGGTTGGGCTGTAGGTAAAGTAAGCCGAAGGATATACCGTAATATAATCATCTTTAAAAGTGCTTTGCCCACGGTTAAAGTTAGCCTGTGCTTTGTAGCTTTCAAAACGCGCACCCACCTGGTAGCTTATCTTTTCAAACTTTTGCCCAAAGGTGGCATAGGCCGAATAAATATCCATGTCATAGCTGTATACCGAGTTTTGTAATGCCGGGTTAGGCAACGGTCGTGTAGTGTTATAATCGTTATCACTGCGTATAAGGCGTGCCTCGGCACCCAGCTCCAGCGTGCTTTTTTCGGTAAGCGGGTTAACATAATCAAGGTTGGCCGTCATGTTCTGGCGCTTATCTTCAACATCATCCGTATAATAAGTAGGGGCATTAGCACCTGTTGTAGTTTCATAATCTACAAACTGCGTGTTTTTGCTGTCGTTATAGTTACCTTCAAAATCAAGCGTATGGCCTTCTTTTTCAAACTTGTGCTTAAAGGCGGTATTGTAGCTGTTGTTGTAGTTATCACCATCCTGGTTACTCGCCTGGAATATATCCTGAAACGTGCTCCCCGCAGGATAACGAATGTCGCTGGAAATAACAGCACTACCCTTACCATAATTTTGGTTGGTATAGAAAGAAAGTGTGTTGTTGTCGTTTAAATAAAGGTCCATACCCACTTTAGCCAGTATGCCCTGGTTATCGTTAACCACATCTATAAGGTTTTTAGAGCCCACGTCAAAACGGCTCACCTCGCCACCATTAAAATACTTCCCAAAGTTGCTGCCCACATTGCCAAAAAAGTTTACTTTGCCCGTGCGGTAGTTCATATCAAGCGAGTTATTGTATTTAGGCGTTTCACCAAAGGTAATACCCGAGTTAAAGCTGCCGTTAAAACCATCGTTAGCATTTTTGTGCAGTACAATATTAATAATACCGCTCATACCCTCTGGGTTATACTTGGCGCTTGGGTTGGTAATCAGCTCAATTTTTTTGATAGATGTGCTGGGTATCTGCTTAAGTAGCGTAGCAGGGTCAATGTTAGTAGGGCGGCCGTCTACAAGCACGCGCACATTTTGGTTACCGCGCAAAGATATTGCACCATTCTGGTCTACGTTAACAGACGGAATGTTGTTCATTATTTCACTGGCGGTAGCACCTGCAGTAGTAAGGTCGCGGCCCACGTTAATAACCTTACGGTCTATTTTTTGTTCTACCGTAGTAAGCTCTTTTACAATCTCAACCTCGGCTATTTCGTTAACCGATTCGCTAAGCATAATAGTGCCCAGCGCCGCAGTTTTAGTGCCTTCGCTAAGTGCTGCAGTAACGGTTTTGGTTTGATAACCCATGTAGATTATCTCTACCGTATAATTTTTAAGCGCAAGGTTTTTTATAGTAAAATCTCCGGCATCTGTAGTAACGTCGTTTGCCGCTACGGTGCCGTTGTCTTTTATAACAATGCTTACATATGGCAGGGGTTCGCCGGTGGTTTTATCAGTAATTTTACCCGTAATACTTCCCGGATTTTGGGCAAAAAGAGTTGTGATACCGCCAAACAGCAGTACAAACAGCATGTGTAACTTCATGATTCGTTTTTTAATTGGCCATAAGGCAGTGGGGAGTTTACAGCCCCACCGCTGGCTATAGATTGATGATATGCATAAGACTATGCAGCTAAAAGTTTGTTACAACTTTTTTAAAAAATATTTTCATTTAAAACCTTTACGGCCGGTATTGGGTTGTTTTTCAAACAAATGCCGCAGGCCTTACAGCTAATCTTTAACATTTTTTTTAAAGCGCTCCGCCCCGGCATCTCGCTAAAATATCACTATCTTTGCACGCTTTAAAAAATATAGAAAACAATGGCATTATCGCAAATCATTACCACGCACATCCAGGCAGCCGCACAGGCCCTCTTTGGCTTATCGTTAGACAAGGTAGAACTGCAAGCCACCAGGCGCGATTTTGAAGGTGATATTACCATGGTTATCTTCCCGCTGGTTAAGGTTTTAAAAGGCAACCCGGCAGAGATTGGCACTAAAATTGGCGACTACTTAGTAGAAAATACCGATGTTGCAACCCGTTTTAACGTGGTAGGTGGTTTTCTTAATATTGTTATTTCAGACGGGTATTATGTCAACTTTTTTAACGGCATAAAAGCCGATGAAAACTATGGCAAAACCCAGCCTGCCGAAGGCGGTAAAGCCGTAATGGTAGAGTATGCCTCGCCTAATACCAACAAACCCCTGCATTTGGGCCACGTGCGCAACGTGCTTTTGGGTTATTCGGTGGCGGAAATTATAAAAGCATCGGGCACCAAAGTGTATAAAACACAGGTGGTTAACGACCGTGGCATCCACATTTGTAAAAGTATGCTGGTGTACCAAAAATGGCACGAAGGCGAAACCCCCGAAAGCGAAAGCATGAAGGGCGATAAGCTGGTAGGAAAATATTATATAGAGTTTGAGAAGAAGCTACAGGAAGAGGTGAAGCCTATTGTTGCGAAATTCAGCAAACTCGATTTTTCGGATTTTCCTGAACTTGAAACAAAAGTGTCGGGATTAGTAGCAGAAATAACAAAATTAGAAGAGTTATTAAAAGTTACAAAATCAGACTTCCAATTACCTGAAAACATTAAAAATAAAGCACTTGTAGACCATTTTACAGATGGTATCTATTTTAGTGAAATTATTAAAAATGTTCGTAACGATAAAGATGCCGCACTTACTGATAAAGAAGTAGCAGATTTTGAAAAAGCATTAAAACCTGTAGTAACGTTAGAAACCAAAGTTAGCGACAAGCTTTCTGAACTTAAAGAAATAGCCAAAAAACAAACGGCCATTTTAAAAGAAGCACAGAACATGCTTATTAAATGGGAGGCAGGAGACGAAAACGTGCGCGCCCTTTGGCAAATGATGAACGCCTGGGTGTACAAAGGCTTTGATGCCACATTTGAAGCCATTGGTGTAGACTTCGATAAAAATTATTACGAAAGCAACACCTACCTATTAGGTAAAGATGTAGTTGAGGACGGCCTTGCCAAGGGCGTGTTTGAAAAAGACCCTGACGGTTCTGTCTGGATAGACCTTACCCCGGACGGGCTCGACCGTAAAATTGTACTGCGTTCAGATGGTACTTCGGTATACATGACGCAGGACATTGGTACCGCAATACAGCGTGTTAAAGATTTTCCTGATGTGGGCGGTATGGTATATACCGTGGGCAACGAGCAGGACTACCATTTCAAGGTATTGTTCCTTATCCTTAAAAAACTTGGTTTTGACTGGGCAGGAAGCCTGTACCACCTGTCTTACGGCATGGTAGACCTTCCTTCAGGAAAAATGAAAAGCCGTGAGGGTACCGTAGTAGATGCCGATGACCTGATGGACGAAATGACCAGCACCGCACAGGCTATAAGTGAGGAGCTTGGCAAGCTGGAAGGCTATAGTGAAGAAGAAAAAGCACGCCTGTACAATATTATTGGCCTTGGTGCGCTTAAGTACTATATACTAAAGGTTGACCCTAAAAAACGCATACTTTTTGACCCAAAAGAATCGGTAGATTTTGCCGGTAATACAGGGCCATTTATACAATATACTTACGCACGCATCCAGTCGTTATTACGCCGTGCCGATTTTGACACCTCTGTAACGCTTGCCGTTGAAGATGTTGCCCTGCACGAAAAAGAAAAAGAGCTGCTAAAAATTGTAGCGCAGTTTCCGGATGTTATTAAAAGTGCTGCCGATGGGCACAGCCCCGCGCTTGTGGCAAATTATACGTATGACCTGGTTAAGGAGTACAACTCTTTTTACCAGAGCGTACCGGTACTGGGCACCGAAGTGCACAACGAGAAAGTATTCCGTGTGCAGCTGAGCAAAAAAGTGGGCGAAACTATTAAAACTGCGTTTGCATTGCTGGGTATCGGCGTGCCGGAACGTATGTAATTCCTCTAAAAATATCTATTATAACCGTGAGCCAGGACAAGTCTTATTTCTATCAGTCGTATGCTATTTTGGCAATAACAGCTATTGCCCTAACGTGCTTTATAATGTACCTGCCGGCAAAAATATTTCCGGAAAATACTGCCGGCAATAAAAATATTGCGGTAGACAGCCTTATGCTTGAGGCCATTAACGACACGCTTGATGAAGCCGATACCTTAAGCAACAAAAGGATAAACTTTGCCGCAACAAACGGCATAAAATTTCCCAGTGAAAATTTTGACGACTATAAAGGCGACCAGCACCTGATAGAGTTTTATGAAAAACTGCTACAGCTGGAAACCTCAGGCCAGGGCAATGTGCGAATAGCCTATTTTGGCGACTCTATGACCGATGGCGACCTTATCGTAAAAGACCTTCGGGATCAGCTGCAAAGTCGTTTTGGCGGCGAGGGCGTGGGTTTTGTAAACATCACCTCAGAGAGTGCTCCATCGCGCAGCACCCTTACCCACCAGTACAGCGGCAACTGGCGCACACAAAGCTACCTTAACGGCAAGCAGGCTAAAAAGCCTTATGGCATTACCGGCCACACCTTTTTTGTAAAGCACGATACCATAAACCCGGTTTGGGTTAAATACAAGGCAGTTAACACCGGCCACATAAGCATGCTTAACAGCCCTACCCTTTTTTACGGGCGCAGCGGCAACACCCAGGCCAGCCTAAAGGTAATAACAGGCAAAGATACCATCATTAAAAAGCTTAACCCTTCAGGGCTGCTTAATACCGTTAAACTTGCCGACAATGTAAAAGGTTTTAAAGCCGATTTTGTAAAGGCCGACAGCATACCGGTATACGGCTTTAATTTTGACGATGGCCGTGGCATACACGTAGATAACTTTGGCACCCGTGGCAACTCGGGCATACCTAACGGCTTGCTCGATACCAGCCTTATGAACGCGTTTAACAACAAGCTGGGGTATGATCTTATTGTGCTGCACTATGGTACTAATGTACTTAACTATGGTTCATTAAACTACAGCTGGTATGAAAAACGCATGGCAAGAGTGGTAAACCACCTGCGCGAATGCTTTCCCGGTGTAACGGTGCTTATTATTTCAACCGCCGATAAGTCTAAAAAATACGATACCCAAATGGTTACAGATTCGGCCGTGGTGCCTTTGGCTTTGGCCCAAAAGCGCTACGCCGTTAAAACCGAATCAGCTTACGTAAACCTCTACACCCTTATGGGCGGAGACGGCTCTATGGTTAAATGGGTAGAAGAAGTGCCAGCACTGGCCAATAAAGACTATACGCACTTTAATATGCGTGGTGCAAAAAAGGTTTCAGGCTTTATTTATGAGCAGCTTAACCAAGGGTATGAACAGTATAAAAAACTGCGCGGCAAAAAAAACAGCTATGTACCACCGGCTAAAAAACCTGCCATAAAACCAGATTCTACTAAAACCAATATAGACAGCACCGATGCAAAGTAAACTGCTTGCCATACTATTTTGTTTGTTCACCTTTGCCGTTTCGGCCCAGGTGACAGATAGCGTGCAGGTAGAAACCGACAGCATTGCCATTGCTGATTTCGATATAGATGCAGATAGCATTGTTACCGATACTATTGAACTGGTAGGCCCTAACATTATTACCAATACCTCTGCCCTAAACCTTTTTTATGAAAAGATGCACCTTATGGAGCAGCAGGGCAAAGGGCATATAAACATTGTGCACATTGGCGACAGCCACATTCAGGCCGACCTGTTTACCAATAAAATACGCAAAGGCCTTCAGGAAAAATACGGCAACGGTGGCGCAGGGTTTAACTTTCCGCACCAGCTGGCAAAAACGAACGGCAGCTACATAACCCGTTTTAAAAGCAATGCCTCCTGGAACAGCCGCCGCGTTATTTACCCCATAGAAACCGGTATGGAAGTAGGCCTTAGCGGCATAGCACTAAAAACCCGCGAAAACTTTGTGGTAGAGCTTAATGTAAAAGACAGCACCTATAACTTTAATACCATTAAAGTTATTACCCCCGGCAATGCTGAAAGCTTTGACCTGGCCACCAGCAGTAAAACCATTGTGCTTGAAAGCACCGTGCCTAAAAAAATTAGCCATAAAATTAAAAGTGGCGAGGTACTGGGTACCATTGCCCGCAAGTATGGTGTAACCGTAGCCGAGATAAAGCGCGCCAACAACCTTAAGAGCAACAACATCCGTGCCGGCAGGACCCTTAAAATACCTACCAATCAAAAGGAGAAAAAAGAAGTAAAACGGTCAGAGTTCATTCCGCTTGATTTGCAGGCCGATTCGCTTTCGCATTACTACCACAGCAATGCCGCTGTAGATAAGATATACCTGCTGCCACATGGCAAGCAAAAAGAATACAGCCTTAGCGGTCTGGTGCTGGAAAATGATGCCTCCGGTATTATTTACCACAGCATAGGTGTTAATGGTGCAAAGGCATCTGATTATAATAAATACCCGTTGTTTTTTGAGCAGCTGCCGGCCCTTACCCCAGATTTGATTGTGATATCATTAGGCACTAACGAATCGTTTGATAAAATGGGCACCGATGCTTACATGGCACAGCTAAACCAGTTTATAGCCAATATTAAGGCCCAAAGCCCAGATGTTGCCATATTGGTTACCACGCCGCCGCCATCGTTATTTAAGCGCAAATACCCCAATACCTTTGCGGCATCTTATGCTAAGGCCACAGCCATGCAAGAAACCGATGCCAACTATGCCACCTGGGACATGTATAGCGAAATGGGCGGCCTTTATGGTGTGCCCCGCAATGCAGCCCGCGGCCTTATGAGTACCGACAGGGTGCACTACAGCCGCGATGGTTATGAAAAACAGGGGCGCCTTTTTACTGAAGCATTTATTAAAGCATACGAAAATTTTAAAACCAACAGGAAGTAATGCAGTTTACTGATTTAGTGCCGGAAATTACAGAAAAAACCTTAAGGCATTGGTTTTTATACAACCCTAAGGAAGCCATGGTATTTAACACAGTTAAATTCCTGAGGCTGTTCCTTATATTTTATGCTATTTACATAGCTGTAAGGCAAACGTTTAAAATCAGGCTGATTATAACGGCAGCCTTCTCGCTATATTTTTACTACCTGTGCAGCGAATGGCTGTTTTTGCTACTGGTGCTTTCATCCGTGGTAGATTATACCCTGAGTTACTTTTTATATCGCGAAGAGCGGCCCATACAGCGCAGGATATACCTGTGGTTCAGCGTTATTGTAAACCTTACGTTTCTGGGGTATTTTAAATACACTAACTTTTTGATAGACAGCAGCAACGCCCTTTTCGGATGGAATACAACCTTCTACAAAATTATACTCCCTGTAGGTATATCATTTTATACCTTCCAGTCTATTTCTTATATTATAGAAGTATACCGCAAAGAAATTACCCCGGCTAAAGATTATATAGATTACCTGTTTTTCGTATCGTTTTTTCCGCAGCTGGTAGCAGGCCCCATTGTAAGGGCTAAAGATTTTATACCGCAAATTTATACCAAATTAAGCCTGTCTCGCGATGATGTAAACCGTGCGTTGTTCCTTATCATTGGCGGCCTTATCAAAAAAACCGTTATTGCCGATTATATTGCGTCAAACTTTGTAGACCGCGTTTTTGAACTACCAAGTGCCTACACCCCATTTGAAAACCTTATGGCGGTATACGGCTATGCCCTGCGCATTTACTGCGATTTTTCGGGCTATAGCGATATGGCTATTGGTATAGCATTGCTGCTGGGCTTTAAACTGCCTACCAACTTCCTTACTCCCTACAAATCGGCCAGCATAACAGAGTTTTGGCGCAGGTGGCACATATCGTTATCTACCTGGCTAAAAGACTTTTTATACATATCTGTGGGCGGCAACCGCCAGGGCACTTTTGCCGGGTTTTTATTCCCTGCACTGTTTTTCTTTGGCCTTGTAGTGTTTGGTATTACATTTTCGCGCACCAGCAACATACCGCTTATTTTAGGCATTACGGCATTAGTGGTATTTACGCTTACGTTTGTGCTGAGCAAAAACCGCGAAAAAACAATGGTAACCAATGTTAACCTGCTTACCACTATGCTATTGGGAGGTTTGTGGCATGGTGCCAGCATGCTGTTTGTGGTTTGGGGTGCGTTACACGGTATTGCACTTGCAGTACACAAAATATGGTCAGAGTATTTTCCTGAAAAGAAAGATGCCAAAACCACTGTGGGCAGTATACTTTGGAAAATTTTTTCTGTACTGCTTACCTTTCATTTTGTAGCATTTTGCTGGATATTCTTTTGCTCTAAAACCTTTGGTGGGGCTATGGAAGTTATTAATAACATAAGCAAAATAACCTGGGCACCAGAGCAGTGGAAAACCATTATCTTAGGCTATAAAAATGTATTTATGCTTATGGCTATTGGCTTTGCATGGCACTTTTTGCCCGAGGCCGTTACCCGCACCATGAGACTGGCATTTGATAAAACCCCGCTGGTACTAAAAGGTATTATTTTAGGCCTGGCATGCTGGTTGGTTTATGCCACGGCATCGGCAGGGCCGCAACCGTTTATTTATTTCCAGTTTTAAATATAACATTTTATTGCAAAATAGTGTTTTAATGTGTTAACGTGCTCCTAAAAGAAAGGCATAGGCTTGTATTTATTAAAAAATACTTAAATTGCCCCTTTAAACTTACACAACGCATGAAAAAAACATTACTCGCGCTTACTGTTACCGCTTTTTTTGGCCTTAAAGCATCGGCACAGGAGCCTTACACACTTCAGGTATATGATGAAGCGGTATACTATGGTATGTATGAAGGTACCGTTAACGAGCCCCTTCCGGCAAATGCAATTCGCCATACAAATTCATCTTATGGTGTAAAACTTACCGATGAGCAGCTTGCCTCTTTTGGTAACAAACTTACCATGAATGTTGTTGTAGGTGCGCTTTGCGATAATTATGACCGTATAGCAAATGTAAACCTTGCATTTGTACCTAAAGGAGCTACATCTTATGTATATAATGAAGTTAGCCGTATAGAGATAGGCCGTTTTATTACGCCGTTTATGAACAAAAATGTAACTCCCGATGAAGTGCCTTACACATGGGAAGTTGACAACTTAACCCAGATTTTTCATGACCCAGCCATAACTGCCGAATATGACCTTTGGGTTGAACTTGAAATTTATGGCTACCAGGGTGCTGCCGTAACCGAAATTCCGGGATGTGCCGGCAGAAACGATGTATTTAGGGGCAGCCTTGAATTTGTATCATCTACCAATACTGCACTTACAACTGGCGAAAACCACTTTGCACCACTTTCTTTTAAAT
>JAZKDS010000243.1:0-764 GCA_040387455.1 Bacteroidota bacterium | reverse complement strand
GAACTTAAAAACTATACCCTTGATGGTACCGATGTTTTAGGTGAAACAACAAAATCGTTTACATTTACACTTGATGAGCCTGTAGCCGATGCTAAATTTTATGTTATAACATCTAACCACGGTTCTAATAACGGTGGTGAAGAGTATATAAGGAGAAACCACTTTATATATCTTGATGATGTGCTTTCGTTTATGTACAAGCCGGGTGGCATATCTTGCGAACCTTTCAGGCAGTACAACACACAGGGCAATGGTATCTATGGCGCATCGCCACAAAGTGCACTACAGTGGGCTTCTTTCAGCAACTGGTGTCCGGGTGCAAAAATCCCTACACGTGTAGTAGAGCTGGGCGACCTTGAAGCCGGTGAGCACACCTTTAAAATTGAAGTTCCGGATGCAGTATTTTCCGATGGACAGGGCTACTTCCCTACATCTGTATACATGCAGGCATATGAAGTAACATTAGGCACAGATACTTTTAATAAAAAAGCATTTACCGTTAGCCCTAACCCGGTTAATGATGTTGCTACCATTACTACAAACGGCCAGGATATAAAAACCATATCAGTTGTAAATACACTGGGCCAGACTGTACTTACAGGCAGTACTGAAAGTATTGATCTTTCTGCCCTGCAAAGTGGCATTTACATTATTAAAGTTGACTTTACTAACAATACATCTGCTGTGCAGAAAATTGTGAGAAAATAATTGTTTCTGTTTATTTTTAAAAAACCGCTCACCACAAAGTGAGCGGTTTTTTTTTT
>JAZKDS010000242.1:0-1913 GCA_040387455.1 Bacteroidota bacterium | reverse complement strand
AAATTAAGCAGGTCTCTGTACATGACTTTCTAACTAAAAACTATGACCACCCGGTATATGTTCAGTTAGATGTATTGGATTACAATAGGCGTATAGATAGTATTGAACCTCAGGGCAATGAAGATTTTTTCAAAAATCCAGATAAATATGTTTCAGATTTTGAAAGGTTTACTAAAGTAACAGATATGTATATAGCAGGGCACTTTCATGGAAATGGCTCGCCTGATATACTAACTAATGAAATGCTTAACAGCGGAACTAATAAAATTAAAGTAGTTGCAGATATATCTTGTGATGTGGATGGCCCTATTGCAAGCACATTAAGGTCAAGCACAATAGCAGAGCCGTTTTATGGTTATAATCCATCTACACAGCAAGAAACAGATATGCATCATCCTGCAGCTCTTGTAGTAATGGCTGTAGATAACCTGCCGTGTGAATTGCCACGAGATGCCAGCGAAGGCTTTGGTGAAATGTTTTTAGAACACGTTATACCGGCATTTTATAATAGTGATAAGGATGGTATTTTGCAACGTTCTAAGATAGTTGAAAAAGGAAAACTTACATCCCGGTTTAAATATCTTACCGGATATGTAGAAGAAAATGTGCCCCACTTGTAGGGGCTTTTTTTTGCACTATTATTTGTCAATTAGTTTGTTAACTTTGATAAAATGTTAAGCTGCTGTGTATGCATTTAAAAAAAGTCTTTTTTTTATTATTTATTGTTTTCTCAATTAATGTGTATTCGCAGGAATCGCTTCCATTTGTAGAAAACTTTACAAAATCTGACTATGCGGGCGATAATCAGGTTTGGAATGTAGTGCAGGGTAATGATAATGCCATATATTTTGCTAATCATCATTTTTTGTTGCGTTATGATGGCGTTGTCTGGGAAAAATATATACTACCTAATAAAACCATTATAAGATCGGTATTTGCGGATGGCGACAAGATATATTGTGGCTCTTATAAAGAGTTTGGATATTGGCAAAGGGTTAATGGTACAATGCACTATACATCATTATCCAAAAATAAAAACCTTTTTTTAGGAAATGCTGATAATGAGGAAATCTGGAAGATATTTAAGCTTAATGACATTATTTACTTTCAGGCATTTAACCAGGTTTGCCAATATGACGGCAAAACAGTAAAAAGCATTAAATTTCCTGCTCAGGTATCTTACTGTTATGTGGTTGATAATAAGGTTTATGCTGCATCTGTAAGAAATGGAGTTTACAGTTTGCAAGGTAATGCCTTTAAACCTGAAAATACTTGGCCACAGCTAAAAGAAACAGTAGTGCATGGCATTGAAAAATGCGGAAACCAAATTTTTGTATTTACAAAAAATAACGGTATTTATGTTGGTGATGCTATTGCAATAACACCCTGGGCAAGCCCCATTAATTCACTATTAAAAAATGATATAATATTGACAGCAAAAGTTGTTGATAACCATACAATTGCCATAGGTACCGCATTGCGGGGGCTTTATATTATTGATATAGCTACAAATACTTATAAAAATATTAACCGAGAAAACGGTATAAAAAACAATGCTGTATTATCGATATTGCTGGATAATGAGCATGATTTGTGGCTGGGGTTAGATAATGGCATTGCGCATGTTGAAATAAATTCTCCGGTATCTTTATTTACAGATAATTCCGGTATTCTTGGGTCAGTCTATGCATTATCAGAGTGTGATAAGGGCTATTTATTTGCAACAAACCACGGATTATTTACATATTCTAATGGTTTGTTACATGCTGTGAACAATTCTCAGGGACAGACCTGGGATATTTATAAAAATGGTTCGCAATATATTGTGGGCCATAATGATGGTACTTTTGTTTTTAACTCGCAGGGCTTAATAAAAAGTAATCCCATTAACGGAGGATGGAATTTTATAAAAA
>JAZKDS010000241.1:13395-14571 GCA_040387455.1 Bacteroidota bacterium | reverse complement strand
TTTTAGGTGTAAATTTTACCAAATTCCTAAAATAAAGTATCTTCGCGGAGCATTATTAAAAATAATTATTGATGATGCAGCAACTATTAACTTTATTCGCAAACAAAAAATGAAAAAACTAATTCTGTTCCTTACCATGTTTGTCATGGTAGCACCGGTTAGGGCCGATGAGGGCATGTGGTTCCTCATGTTTATTGAGCGCCTTAACCAGAGGGATATGCAAAAAATGGGGCTTCAGCTTACAGCCGAAGAAATTTACAGCATAAACAACCATAGCCTTAAAGATGCCGTAGTGCAGTTTAACGGTGGCTGTACTGCCGAAATTATCAGTAAAGACGGCCTTGTGCTTACTAACCACCACTGTGGCTATGAGGCTATAGCCGAGGCCAGCACACCCGAGGCCAACTACCTTAGGGATGGTTTTTGGGCTGCAAACCGTGGCGCCGAAATTAAACCGAAAAGCCTGTATGTACGCTTTTTTGTGCGTATGGACGATGTGTCTAAACGTATTTTAGGCAAGGTTAACGACCAGATGACCGAAGCTGAAAGGGAAAAGGCCATCAACCAGGAAATTGCCCTTATAGAAAAAGAAAACAACGAAGGTGGTAAGTATACCGTTTCGGTACGTTCTTTCTTTCAGGGTAATGAGTACTACTTTTTTGTATACCAGGATTATAAAGATGTGCGCCTTGTGGGTACTCCGCCGGAGAGCGTAGGTAAATTTGGTGGTGATACTGATAACTGGGAATGGCCACGCCACACTGGCGACTTTTCTATGTTCCGTATTTATGCCGATAAACAGGGTAACCCTGCTGAGTATTCAACAGAAAATGTACCGCTTAACCCTAAGCAACACCTTACGGTAAGCCTTAAAGGTATTAAAGAAGATGATTTTGCCATGATATTGGGCTATCCGGGCCGTACCAACCGCTGGATGCCAAGCGGAGGTATAGAGCAAAACGTTAAGTTTGCTTACCCTGCATGGGTTGAAGCCAGCAAACTGGGCATGGACAGGATGAAAATTTACATGGATAAAGACGATAAAGTGCGCCTTGATTATGCGAGTAAATATGCTCAGGTAGCTAACTACTGGAAAAACCGCCAGGGTATGATAGATGCGCTAAGCAAGCACAAAACGGCCATATCTAAAGCAGAAGGCGAAGCCAAATTTAATGT
>JAZKDS010000241.1:0-13385 GCA_040387455.1 Bacteroidota bacterium | reverse complement strand
CCAATAAGCCCGAAAATAAGGCGAAGTATGGTACTGTTGTTACTACGATAAACAACTACTACAGCAAAACTAACGACAAAGCACGCCATGACAACTACCTTACAGGCCTGTTGCGCACGTGTACGTTTAGCAATATGCCCGTAAGCATGGCCCGCGGCCTTGAGGCGCTTTTAAATGCTAATGCAGAGCAGCGCGAAAAACTTAGACCGGATCTTATTGCCTTTGTTGAAGAAACGTATAACAACATGAGCATTGCTGTAGAAAAAGATGTTCTGGCTGCTCAGCTGCGTTTATATGCTACTAAATCGGCGCCTTACCCAGTTGCCCCTTATGTAGCCGAGATAGGTAACACCAGCAATTATGAATATACCAAGTTTATAAACGAAATATTTGAAGGCAGTATTTTTGGTACAAAAGAAAAACTTGTTGCCTTTATACAAAACCCTGATGCCAATGTACTTAAAGCCGACCCGATACTTAAATTGTCTCAGGAGCTTATGAACAAGTACAGGGCTAAGACTGATGAGCAAAATAAGATTGACGCAGAGTATAGCAAGGCTTTCCGTCTGCTTGTTGAGGGAATGCGCCAAATGAACCCGGATGCTAAGTACTATCCGGATGCTAACAGCACACTGCGCCTTACGTATGGTAAAGTACGTTCTTTACCTAAAGATAAGCGTAATGATGCCAAACAAAACTATTACACCACTCTTGAGGGCGAGGTTAAAAAATACAAGCCTAACGATGCTGAGTTTGACCTTCCTAAAAAGATCATTGAGATGTATGAGAAGAAAGACTACGGCCGTTATGCCGATAAGAAAGGCTACATGCCGGTTAACTTCTTAACTGATAATGATATTACCGGCGGTAACTCGGGTTCGCCGGTGCTTAACGGCAAAGGTGAGCTTATTGGTATTGCTTTTGACGGTAACATTGAGGCTATGGCCGGCGACGTTATTTTTGATAAAGACTTGCAGCGCACCATCAGCGTAGATATACGTTATGTGCTGTGGATTATTGACAAGTTTAGCGGTGCCAAGCACATTGTTGACGAAATGACGATATCTGAATAGATTTTAGAATTCAGATTTCAGAAATTAGAATAAGCTTCACTCAAATATAAAACCCCGCCGTGAGTAATTCGCGGCGGGGTTTTTGTTACTCCAGATAATTTTTTAACTGAGGTCTGTCAATTTCATTTAGTTCGTAAGGGTCATGAGTTGCTATATAAGCCTTGTTATCAGCAGTAATACCAATAAAATCGCCATCTTCTAACAGTTTTATGGTATACAGTGTAATTCCTTGTAGAGGCACAGCATATACATCGCTTTCATTTATTAAGAGCTTTTCCTCTTTAGATAATAAGGCTCTAATTTTATCATAGTCAGGGTTTTCAAAATACGACTTCTTAAAATCAGTTGCATCAATAGTGTTAAGGTCGGGCTTACTTTTCTTTAAGCTATCATCAGCAGAATATCCGTTGATAACCCCATAACTAAAATACAGGGAATAATGCATAAACTGTTCTGACACACTATCCTTTACCTTAATGTTCGACACTTTAAAGTTTTTACCTTTCCTGTCTTCAAATTTTGCTATTACATTTCCGTTAAATCTAAAGGAATGATAATTAGGAATATCACTTGCATTATGATGAATACGATTTACCAGTCCCTCTTTTATTTGTATCACATAAATGGAATATTCTTTAGGAAGTGCCGCAAGCATTACTGATACCAGTTCAATTTCTGATAAGGTGTTTTTGCGGCGTTTAAAAAATCCGAACATATATTTAAATTTAATTGATACTTACTATGCCTACTGATCCGGTATTATTGAGATTCTCGCTGCGGTCGAAATTATACATCGTTCCATCTGCTATCTGCTATCTAAAATTACTCTGTCCTTACCCGCACCCCCTGCGTATGCCCGCTGAACTCCGGTGCATACATGCTTTGAATGGTGGTAATGCCATTGCTAAACTGGCCTGCGTTGTTTACGCGCACATCATATTCCAGCACATAAGTGCCACGGTTTATATAGCTGAAAAAGAAGTTGGTGGCGGCATCGCGGGTGCTTTGGTAATAGCCCAGCCCATCTTTATAATGGTAACCGCTTAGTACATCTACGGGCTCAAAGGCAGCAGCGCGCATGTCTTTAAGGTGCACATACTCCATATCTTCCTTTAGGGTAAGCACCAGGCGCATGGTAACTACATCACCCACCTTTACCGGAGTTTTTTCGGTTATGGGCTCAAGGGTAACTTCTTCGGCAGTGCTGTTTTTGCGGTACAGCTCTTTTTTAATATTCATCAGGCCTTCCTGAGCCGGCTTAATCTTGTCGAGGTTTTCAAAATACTGCCAATAAAAACCTCCGTAACCCGGCACGGCACCTTTATTTTCTACCGTAAGGGTAGCCATATCTTTAGATATTTCTTCGGGTTTCCATTGCAATTTTATATAACCGGTTCCGGCTTCTTTACCGGCTTCTGCCAATTTTTTATCCAATACGGTTTTGTCGCCCAGTGTAAAGGTAGTACCGCCCTGAACGCTTAGCCAGTCGGTGCCCTGCATCAGCAGTGCATACACGGCTTCGGTAGTGGCTTTTGTGGTAGGCCAGTTTTTGTTTTGCTTTTGCTTGATGAGCCATACCTTCATGGCATCAACGCTTTTGGTATCGTTGCCCACTTCGGCAAAAGCCTCAATAAGCAGTGCCTGCGTTTCAACAGGAGCCTGGTACCACCACCATCCGGGGGTGTTGTCTAGCCAATGCATGCCAATCTCCTCATTATTGGCAGAAGACCCTTTAAGGTACGTAAGCACCTTTTGTGCCGTGGCTGTTTCATTATAGCGGTGCAGCACCAGTGCCGCCATGCCTTTTTCATACAGGGTATAGTCGGTCCACTTTTGCTTTATGTCTTTTATGTAAGGCTTTATGGCAGCCGTAAGCGAATCGCCCGTGGGATATTGCTTTAGGTAAAAGCTACGGGTATACAGGTAATGCAGGTCAGAATACGGATAAGGCATCCTGAAATTGTCCTTTTTTCCACGTAGTTTTTTAGCCTGACTTTCACGCGATAAAAATGCATTATCGATGTAGGGTACCGCTGTTTTAGTGATACCGGCCACGCGAATGCTGTCTGCCCTGTTTAAAACATCCAGCTGGGCAAGGTGCCCAAAACCGGCTACAATATGACGTGTAATGTATTCGTTTTCGGGCGAGCCTTCAAACCACGGAAACCCGCCCGAAGCGGCCTGCTTGTCCTGTAGTTTTTTAAAGTTGGCATCGAGCCCCGCCTTCATCTTGTCAAGGTCAAACAGCAATGCCATTCGGTTTTTTTGCTCTTCTTCGCTCTGGTTATCCAGCAGCCACGGGGTTTCGGCTAAAATAACCGATTTAAGTTCTTCGTCCTGCTCCAGTCTTGATGGTGCGCCGTCTTTGCGCCATGCGGCAAAAACCTCAGCAATTTTAGTGTTGCTTTCTATAATATGCGTGGCAATGCTGTTGGCATAAAACCGCGAGAACACTTGCTCGGCACATTCGTGCTCAAACTCCATTAAATAAGGCAGGGCCTTAAGGGCCAGCCATGCCGGGTTGCTGGTATATTCTAAAGTTACCGAGTGGTGACGCAGGGTAGTGGAGGTGTTGTTTTTAAAATTGTCGAAGGTGTAGGTTTTGGTGGTATTTTCGCGCACCCACAGCGGCAGGCTTTCGGTGACCAGCATGCTGTTAGTAAGCACGGGCAGTATGTTTTCTTCGCCATCGGTAAAATTACCGGCTTTAGCCAAAACCTTATATTGCACGCCCTGAAGCCCGGTGGGAACAATTATTGTCCACGTTACGGTAGTATTGCCGTTAGCATTCAGTGTAAACGATTTTGCACTGTTAGTGTTGGCCATTGCCGCATCTACGGGTTGCAGGGTTATGGCATCAAACAATTGCAGCAGTGCGGTACCTGTTTTAGGCTCAATGGTCATGTTAGTAATCTTGGCAGAAATGGTAATGGTATCAGTCTCACGCAGAAAACGGGGCATATTAGGCACCACCATAAGGTCTTTTTGGGTAAAGAATTTCTTTTCGAAATAGCCCGAAACCGCCTGTTTGTTGTGTGCCAAAAGGCGCAGCTTCCATTCGGTAAGTGCCTCCGGCGATGTAAAGGTAAAGCTGATGTTGCCCTTTTTATCGGTATGCAGCTGTGGTATAAAGAAGGCCGTTTCGTTAAAATTTTTACGGGCTTTTACCTGCTGCAAACCGGCCATGCCCTGTTGTGTTATAATGAGTACCACACCGTTTTTGCCACGATCGCCATAAGGGGCAATATCGGCAGGTTTTGTAAGCACGTTAAAACTAAGTATATCGCGGGCTTTTAGCTGTTTTACATCTTCTTCGCCCACCGGCACGCCATCTATAATAAACAGTGCATTGGCCTTGCCGTTTATAACCGATGCCCCTTTGATAGATACATTATTGTCGCCACCGGCACTGCCCATGGCCCAGTAATTTTCGTTCATATAGGTGTCATAAGTGCCATCCATATCTTTGTCAAAGTCGCCGGCAACAGCATAGCCCATTATCTCCACACTGGTAGAGTCGGCCATGGTATAGTTCATGCCTACGGCTACGCTTTCAAGTTCTTTTTCTGAAGTAATGTTTAACCCCGGCACCTGGCCCTGCAGGGTTTGTATATAGCTTACATTTGGCCTGCCTTCAATGGTTTTTGAAGTTATAGTGGTTACGGCATTGCTATTACTAGCCTGGGTTTGGGTGCGGTATTTATCAACTATTATATTTTCGATTTCATCTTCAAGTTCTACATTGAGTATACCATTTGCAGGGATGTCAAATTTTTGGGTTTCCATTCCTAGATAGCTAAAAGCGATCTTTTCGCCTTTAGCTGCATATATAACATATTTGCCGTCTAAATCGGTTACAGTACCTTCAGATGTGCCGGCTATAGTAACAGTTACGCCCGGTATCGGGCCTATATTATCACTGACGATGCCGGTAACGGTAACATCGCCCGAAGATGTTAGCTGCCTCTTGGGCACATAGTCTATATATTTATTACTGCTTTTAATGATATCAAACCCATACATGTAAAAATTGTCGCCTTTGGCAATACTTGGTTCTTTATATTTTTTGTAAATGTTATACCCTCCATAGCTGGTACCATAGGTTTCAAAGTTGGTATAAGGGGTGTTATTATTGCTATAGGTATGGTTGGTAAGCAGTTCCCACTCTTTTGTAGCAATCTGGTCGAGGGCGGCATCATACATGCCGGCCAGTACTTCGGCTTCGCGCTTTTTACCGTTTTTAATGGTAAACTTCCAGGTTTGATCGCCACCGGGGGCCAGCCTGGAGGTGGTGCTTTCCATCTCGATTTCTACAGGTGTAACAGGTATGCTGTAAGAAGTAGTGAATGAAGAATAATACAACTCATTATTCCAGATAAAATCAAGACGCAGCGCCATATCGCCCTCTTTATTTTTTTGTACCGGTATTTTGATAAGTGCACGCCCGTTTTTAACCACTACAGGCTTGTTATATATTAGTTTATTATTGGCTGCGGCTAAAACGTTGGCATATATAACGGGCAATGCGGTGCGGATTTCTACCGCTACATAACCGTCTTTAGCCGGGTTTTTATTAATAGTGGCAAAAGTAAACACCTTGTTATCGGGCAAAAATGTATCTGATTTTCGTTCGAGGTCAAAGTTGACTGTGGTTTTTTCTTCCCGGCCTAACGAGTCTGTTACTGTAAATTCTATCTCATATTCGCCGGAAGGCCATCCTTTAAAGTCTTTGAGTGTAATGGCTTTTTGTGTGCCGGTGTTTACCTGCTGCTCAAAATAGGCCTTTGCACCGGGCTGCCTTTCCTTTACTTCCTTACCGTATGGCATGTGCGGAAACGCTTTTATAAACTCCTCTTCGGGTATCGTTTGCAGTTCGGGTTCGGCCCATGGGCGCTTGCCCAAAACACGTCTGTCCGCAGGCACTTTGTATATTTTTATGGTACCCGCTGCCTTCATGGGGCTATCGTTAATGTTTAGTGCGCTAAAGGTTACCTGCGTACCTTTTGAGGCATCTACGGTATACGATTGAGTGTCAACCTCGGGGTACAGCAAGTGGCTGCCGGCGGTAACTTTAAAGTGCTGTGTATGGGTTTCGCCGTTTACATCGGTTACATCGGCATAAATTATAAAATCGTAATCTGGCTTTTTTTCTTCATTATAATTAGAGTCAGGGACTTCGGCCTTAAAGGTTATTTTGAAGTTGCCCTCGGCATTGGTGGTTATTTCATCGGTATCAACTAATGTACCGTCTTCATAATCTTCTTCCTCTTCATCAAAATTGTAATAGCGGTAGCTGCTATGCGACAGGCTGCGCACCCTGTAGGCTACTGTTGCACCGCTAACCGCTGCGCCGCTAAATGATTTTGCCGTGCCGGTAACGGTAATGCTGTCGTTAAGCATATAAGCCTGTGTAACAGGTTTAAAGGTTATATCAAACGTGGGCCTTTTATAATCTTCTACTTTAAAAGTAAACCTTTCTCTGCCAAAATCTACATAATCCCAAAAGGGATGCTCATTATTTTTATGGTCATAAGCCGGGTCCAGCTCCTTGTCATCATCTTCTCTCACAAATAGTTCATAAGTGCCTGTAATACCGGTTTTTGACAGATCCGTATCGGCGGTAAACGACCCAAATTCATTGGTCTTTAAGCGATACTCTTTTAAACCCTTATTATTGGCATCTTTGGTGTAAACTGAAAAATAAACATTGGGCACCACGCTTATAGTGCCCTTATCATTTTTAGTGGCTATGCCCTTAAAAAAAACTTTTTGGCCGGGGCGGTAAATGGCCCTGTCAAAATATACCTGCACATTTACCCTTGGCTCTGTTTCAGAGGGCTCATCGTAATAATAATTATAGAAGTTAGAGCTTAGGGTATCGCTTGGTGAGGTTCTACAACAAACTCATGGGTATCGCCATCATAAATAAAGCGTGCCTGCTTGTAGCCGTTGCCCTTATCATTTTTAAGGCTGGGGATGTAGATTTTACCATCATCGCCCGATGTGTAGGTTACCGACCCACTTGTGGCCACAACACCCTCAATGGGCTGACCCGTATTTCTGTCGGTTATGTAGTACACGGTTTTGTTATCATTACGTTGCTGTGCCAGTGCAATTTGTGCTACCTGCGTGGTGGTAAACCCGCAGTCTGAACTGGTTATACTGTCTTTAACCGGGCTTATAACCACTATATATGCTCCTTTTTGCAGGGGAGGCAGCATAACCTCTGTAGTATAATCAAAATGGCCCGGTGCGGCCGGCAGCTGGTATGTTTTTTTAAGTACCGGTGTGGTTTTAAGCAGGCTGTCCTGAAATTGGGTATTGTTTTTTAGGTACCGGAAATTGTATTTTTCGCCTTCGGGCTGCTTTATTTTATAAAAAGAAATAGTTACCGGTTCAGGATTTTTAAAGGCAATTTTACCTAAAGAGGGCTGCCCGGGCGTTATATACTGTTCGATAGTAAGGTTGGCCATTCGGTTGATGATAGGACCCCTAATTGCTTCTGCCTCAAAAGCCACATCATGCTTGTCTTTATTTTTAAGGATAATTTCGCACACCTGGAGTGCTTTATCTTTATAGTCAGGCCTGTCTGTTTTACGTGCGGTGGTATCATACAGCTGTGCCTGCCCTAACAAAGCGCGGTAGGCAAATGGGCTGTCGCCCCAAGTGGTTGCCAGCTGCCCCAGTATTTTAATATACGTCTCATTTTTTTCGGCCCACCATATTTCTTTATAAGCATACTCTAAACGCCTTAGCACGGCGCGTTGCAGGGCATAGGTGTCCTTTTTTTGCATATAAAAAGCCTCAGCCTCCTGGCATAGCTTAAGGCCCATGCTACCCCCGGCGCCAGATACGGTATCCATAGCTGTGGCCTGCTGAAAGGCGGCCTCATCGGCAAAGATATAGGGGTAGTTTGCAGGATGTATGCCTGCGCGCTTGTGGTTTGGCGCGGTGCGCTCATAATCAAGGTAGGTGGACAGCAGAAAATCGTACACAGAGCGGTTTGTGTTTGCCAGCACGGGTGCAAACTCAACAATGGCATCATATTTAGAAAGCGGGGTTTTATACAGCAACTCACGGTTTGCAATGCTGCGCAGGTAGGCCGCATTTATGGCATCGGTAAAATTTTTGGTGCTCCACTCGTTTGTGTTTTTTGGCGCAGGGCCGGCCACATGGGTGCGATTTTCAATGTTATAACTGTTGCGCGAGTATATTTCCAACAACATTTGGGCATACAGGCTTTCCATCAGGGCCTTTGTAGCCGGGGTAGCGGTTTTTATTTCGGCCTGCAGGTTATCAAGGATGAGCACCTGTGCATCGGGCTCGAGCATTTGCATGTATTTTGACTTAAAAAAGAAGGCTTTGAGCAACTGTGGCTCATTTTTATCTTTTTTAGCCATCGGTGGCTGTAGCGGCTTTTTTAAATTCGCCCACAGATTCGAGAGTGGTTACGTTGTCCCACTGTTTTTTATAGTCCTGGGCGGTAGCGCAAAGGGTAAAGAACAGGATAATGGTGAGGATAAGGTGTTTCATTGGTTGTAGGTTGATGGTTGGGTTATTCAAAGCTTGGGGTTGCGGGTTAACCCAAAACGCCAAACTCTAAACCCGGAACAATTATGGGTTAAATTACTGATTTTTTGCTTACGCCCACAGCCTGCCTATTTATAGAGTTATTTTTTGTGCGGAAGGTTGGGTGGAGGAGTAGAAAGTTTGAAAGTAGAAAGTTTGAAAGTTTAGGGCCTAATGATTTTGGGAAGGGAGGCCTTCCATTCGGTAATTTCGAATATATCGGCGATGCGGTTGTCAGGGCCTATTACGTAGCAAAGGCGCGAACAATACTCTCCGCGATAGTTTTCATAAAGCGCCCTGTTCGCCGGGTTTTTAGTATCGGCTATTGCCATGCCTTCCAATTTTTCTCCGGTATCCATAGTAAGTACAAGGGCCTGGCCGCTATAGGTATTGGTAATTTCTTTAGCTGCCGCGGCCGATTGTACATCGCCACCGCAGCCGCAGGAGTTGGCTATAATTTTGTACTTGTTGTAAGATGCGCTGTTAATGGTATCTCGGGCTATGGTAACCGCGATAAATGCAGGTGCCAGCATACCTGCCTGAACCCCGGTGCGGCTGTTATAGTATGGGTCTTTAACAAGTGTGATGCGCTCGCCGAAATTAGATATACCTTCAAACCGATAATAGCTGCCGTTGAGGTTAAAGTAGTTGTTTAGCGCCACCATATCCCTTGTTTTAATACTGTCTTTTGCCTGTTTATTTTGGGCCAGCAATGCGCCTTGGGTATGGATGCCGTAGGTAAAGCTCAATGGGTTTCGGGTTTCGGCAATGCCAATGGTAAATGTGTCTTTACCAAGCTTAAAGTTTGCCGCAAGGTGTTCTGACCGGCCCACGGCATAATTGCCCTGTGAGAGGCCAATATTTAACCACGACTTTCCGGGAACCATTTTCCTGCCATCTGAAAGGGAAAATGTAATGGGAGTTAATTTTGTAGGTGAAGTCCATTCAAAGGATTCCCAGGTTTCTGCAGTGTCATCGGTAAAGGTGCGGTTTTGGTTGGCGTCTACTATATAAACGGGCGTTGTGTCGCGGTAACCGCTTATTATATCTGCGTAGTTATCTAACGCCCTAAAATCAAAATAAAACCGGTAATGCAGTACAGAGTCTATGCCCTGGGGGAGAACAAGCCTAAGAGTATCTTTTTTAAACAGGTCTAACCCGGCACCCAGCATAAACGGCCCGGGACCTTTATGCTTTTGCGTGTTTATAACCAGGGAGTCCTGGGTGATGCTGAATTTTTGGGTGGCTGCTTTTTGTCCGCTACAGCTAAAAAGCATTATTGATAGTACAATGAGGCAGGCTTTTAAAAGTAAGGAGAGGGTTTTGGCAGGCATGAGGTTTTAGTTGTATAACGTGGTTTTTCTTTATTTTATTTTAGCTATTTGTAGTCGGTTAAATGAAAACCCCGCCGGTGGGGCGGGGTTTGTGTTTAGTTTATTTTAGTGAGCGTCATGTTTGCGGGAATTTTATAGGCCGATGTGTCACTTGGTGTGCCATCGGCGCAGGGCTCGCCTAATTCAATACTTGTTTTTAAATAGACAGTACGCTGCCAGCTTAGCTGCTGTACATTGCCCGACTGCGAGTATATTATTTTTAACATTTCGCGCCTGCTGCGTGGGCAGCTTCCAGTATAGGGTTCATTATAAAATATTTCAATTGTATTAGGATTATCAGGGACTGACCCTTCAATCCATCTTGAAAACAATATTTGCCCCATGGCGGGATACGTGTTATATACCACTACCCAATTACCGTTTACCTTTTCTTTATACTGAAAATTAGATTGAAGCATGTCAAAATAGCGATGACGGGTAGAAAATTCAGGAAGTTCTTCTACATTCTGCTTTTTTAAAAAAGTAATCTTAAAATATTGTGTTGCCGTACTATATTCCCATGTACCAATAAATTTATTGAAGATACCATTTACATCTTTAAAATACACATTGTCTTCATCAACATGATCAAAGTATGTTTCAATAGGGTATATGGTTTGCGCTCTTAGGCCTGATATACTTAGTAACCCGCAAAACAACAACAGTATATATAATGCTTTCATAGTGAGGATATTTACATAAAGGTAGGAAATTTAACGATTAAATTATTAACCCCGCCGGTAGGCGGGGTTTGTGTTATTCAATGTCAGAGTTACCGCATTAGATTGCAAATAGGATTATTTGTTTATGTAATGCCCATGCGCTATTATTGTTTTTGTAAATCTTGAGTAGGCCACCAATAGATTCGCTTGTACAATACAACAAAGCATATTTGCCATCACTTCTGACACATGGAATAGAAAGAGAAAGCGGATTACACATGGGCGATATGCGTTGATTTTTAACGGTTGCAAATGCTACCTTAAAGTCTGGAAAATATTCTGTTTTCCATTCTTTTATATCTGTAGCCGGCATTTGATAAAAGATTTTTCCAGTATCTGTACCAAAAATATCATTTGCTTCTTCTTGTTTTAGCTGCTCAGACATGACTGTATACTCGCTTAAATATATGGCAGAATCAAAGTTTATAATGACATCCTTATAGACGAGTAAAGAATCGCCAATAATGTTGTTATAACACTGTGAACGATGTGTTTCTTTTAACTGTGTCAATTCAAGTTGTACTATTTGTATCTGAGTATTTGTTAATGATTGGCAACATGAAATGACTGGCAGTAGTAACAAAGAGAATAAATAATGTTTCATAATTCGTTAGTTTTGGCATTTAGAGCTTAACGGTACAATGGGATTGCCTGATTGATCTAAAAATGGCAGATTGCTAAAAGTATTTATAGCATTAGCGTTAGTTTTTTCTGCTATTATTGTCCCCAATATATATTCTCCTTCTATGGTTAGTGTGTTATTTGGGGCATATAGTTCTTCAAAAGCAGCTGTGTCGGTAAGGCCTCCCCATGCCATAGCATTATAATAACTGTCAGGTAAATTATAACCTTTACTTACTGCGTATGTCTTTAAAGTATCTGCTATATCACCTACAAATTGAGCCATGAATGAGTGCTGCGGAATATTTGATATCGGCATAAAGGGAATATCACCTGATTGAACTAACATATTACAATATGCTTCTAATAATTCTGCATAAGTAGGATTTTCTGTAATTATAGAAAAAGCTTCAGTTTTATTCAGATAAAATAGAATTGCATGCAAATTCTCATGTATTGCCGTTCTCGCTATTGACAAATCTGTAGCTGTATTAAGATACCCATTGTCAAATGTTATATCAAAATGATAGCTTTTATTTCCTGCATTATCAGTAGCTGTCATGCCAGGAGAAGTTGCAGCATTTACATATTGCCCTCCAGATTGAAGGTCTTGAGCATTTTTATATGTAAGATTATATGTGTCGTTACTGTTAAATTGTGCTAAAAATATCTCGTTTAAATTTGAACATACGCTATAAGCATCTTCAATAATTTCCGTTTGACAAGGATAATCTTCTCTAAAATCTGTGTCTATTAATATATTTACAGGATCCAATATCCCTATTTCCTCCTCGTCATCACACGGGTTAGAAGGGTCTTCCAGTACAGGGTCGTTTATTACACCGGTTCTCCAGCCGTGACCCCTTGGACTTTTGCTTCTGTCAAACCATGGCTCACCACCATCTTCGTCATCTTCCCCACCACCATCTTCCCCACCACCATTAGGGTCGGTTGTAACTTGAGATGAGGTAATGGCTAATGCCATATATTGTGCATTTACCATATCCTGGTTGTAGGTATAGCCAGGGTTAGTGCCTCCACCACCTGAACCACTGCCGCCCCCGCCAGAACCCCCACCGCCCGGGCCACCACCACTTGCCCCTGGGCCACTACCGCCAGAAATAGGTATGGGTATATTAGGTTCTTCGTCGCATGGGTTACCCTCATCTATTCCTAACACCTCAACAGACATTCTTCCTGTAAAGGTACTGAAGTCTTGTTTATAAGTATAGTAATCTGCTGCAAACTCGGGTCTCATCTCATATTTTATTAAAACCGTTTTACTGTAGTGACTGTCCTGCTTTAGTACAAGGTTATAAAATATGGTTTCTGTTGCATCTGGCATTGCTACCCTGTAGGTATAATTTGTAATGCCGTTTTTTTGCTCTACCTCATACACTTGGCTATAGTCAATGTATAGTTCAATATCCTTAAAAGTACGCATAGCTGCGCCGTTAGGATTAATTTTTTTGCTAAGTTGCTCTAAACCGCCATTAGCTTTTAGTGTGCTGATAAGCAAATCTCCTTTTTGCCTTGCCGAGGCGCCTGTTAATATCCTGTGCCGGGCTTTGTTGCTGTTAGTGTTAGAAGTTGGGTTGGTTTCGAGATACTCTGCCTGGCATTGCACCAGGAAAACAACAGCTGCCATAACCAGCAGCAACGGCCGCAGCCGTGTAAGGTGTTTTTTCATTTAAGTGAGGATTTATAATTTTTATAAACTTAACTAAATGACACTTAGCATAATTACGGGAAAACATCAATTAACAAAATTTTATGGTAATTTTAATAAGGCTATAAATAACCGCCAATAAATGGTAGTATGCCACCATTTTATTACTTTTGGTTTGCCGCAGCAAACCGCGGCTTGTAACCATGCGCACACATTTTATAGCCATAGGCGGAGCCGCCATGCACAACCTGGCCCTGGCCCTTCATGATAAAGGATATAACGTAACCGGCAGCGACGATGCGATTTTTGAGCCCAGCCGCACCCGCCTTGATAACAAAGGCCTGCTGCCAGCCGAGCT
>JAZKDS010000240.1:0-14411 GCA_040387455.1 Bacteroidota bacterium | reverse complement strand
CACATTGCAGTCGGTTGCCATATATGATATAAACGGCAGATTGTGCCTAACGTCTAAAAGTGAAGGTGTTATAAACACCCATGGCCTTACACCCGGAATTTACCTGGTAAAGGTTGAAACCGATAAAGGTACAGTTATGTATAAACTGATAAAACAGTAGTAATTGTAATAGTAAAAGGGAGGCTAAGCCTCCTTTTTTTAGGGTATACGGTTGTATTTCATTTTGCGGAGTACACGCATGGCTTCTTTAAACGAAACATAAACCGATGCATCGGCAAAAGCCTTAAGTAATGGTTTGGCGGCTCCAAGCCTTTGTTTGGCTTCGTTAAAACCGTTTAAATGGCATATCATCAGGGTACTGGGCAGGTTTTGCATGTCCTTCATTTCCCTATCGGATAGCGGTATGCCTTTTTCAAGCTTATCCAGCAGGGCCAGGTTGGCGTTATAAATATGGTACATCATCTTGCGGTTGTACTGTGGTGGGTCAAAAACCAGCTGCGATTCAATTTTGTAGTTGCCGCTTTCGCTAAAGCGTATGCTAACCTCCTCCAGCGGATAGTAGCTGGTTTTGTCGTTAAGGCCCAGGGCCACATATTCGGTAATGCTAAAAGTATCTTCGGTAAAATCGATGCTTACTTCATCAAGCGCCGAATAAAATAGTTTTACCTGTTCATTTATCAGCTCAATATCAACACGATAAAAATAGGTTTTACCTCTCACCACTTTTTTATGCCCGGCCCAGCACACCACAAACAGTTCATTAAACACCTTATAGCGGGCCGTCATATCTTTATGGCGGTTGTTTATAAAGTCGAGTACGCCATCAAGCGTATGGGCTATGCTGTTGCGCGACCCATTCTCAATATCGGCCACTGTCTGGGCATTTTGCGCGGGTGCGGGCATAGTACCCTCAACGGGCATAGAATTGCTGCCACGGCGCACAAAAATGGCTCCTGCGGGTATGGTGTATACGTTCTTTTTAAAATAAGAGGTCTTGCCGCTGGGGTTTATGGTAACCAATCCCACAACACGGTCTTTAGGCAGGTGCGGAAACGGCACGTTTTCGTACTGTATGCGTGGCGGGTTTTCAAGAAAGGCATTGATAAGGTTCTGGATGCGGCTGTCGTCATAAAAGTCGGTGCCGGTAATCTCGTTGTCCTGGTCTTCTACACCCACTACTATGTAGCTGTTGTTCTCCGGGTTAGAGTTGGATAACGCGCAAATATGCTTTACAAACTTGGCCTTGCCTTCTTTTGTATGCAGATTAAGCTGGCGCTTTTTATCGTAAAAACTGCTCTCATCGTTATGAGCAAGCAGGTTTTTAATTAAAAGGCGTTTATTTATCATTTAAGGTTGGGGGTTGCGGGTTAGCCACCTGTTCGTTTTTCAGGCTGTTAGCTTCCCCTGTAAATTTATCTCCCCTGTAATTAATCTTATTCAGATAGGCCATGAAGGAGCCAATTCTTTTGTTTTCAGATAACCTCTTTTCTGAAATGATGTCAAATTGTTCTTTTGTAATATGCTTACGGTCTAACGCCCTGTACAGTTGCGCCCTTAATTCACCGCGGGAACCTTTAGAAATACTTAGAAACTGTATGAATTCACGGGTACCGTTTCTCTCAAACCCCTCTGCTATGTTGTCCATAATAGAACCCGAAGAGCGGCTCATCTGGTTTTTTAATTCAAAATCCCTGCTAAGCGATGTATTTTCTAAAAGGTACCATATATCATTGCAAATCTCCCTGGCTAATTGCCAGACTTTAAGGTCTTCGAAATTTTCAACTTTAGCCATGTTTTACATAATAACTTTAAAACAACTCTCAACTCCCAACCCTCAACAATTAAACGAAGTGACTCTTATTTATCATGGTTGCCGATGCCTGTGCGGTAGGGAGCACCGTTAAATCGGCTATGTTTACATGGTATGGGCGTGTAACTACAAAGTGAATGATATCGGCAATATCCTCCGCTAACAGCGGGTCAAGGCCTTTGTATACATTAGCTGCACGCTCAGTATCGCCCTTAAAGCGCACCTCGCTAAACTCTGTTGCTACCATGCCGGGGTTAATGGCGCCTACGCGGATGCCATACTTGTTAAGATCCATGCGCATAGCAATGTTAAGCGAGTCTACTGCATGTTTTGTAGCACAGTATACATTGCCGTTAGGGTAGGTTTCTTTGCCCGCAATAGAGCCTATGTTAATGATATGGCCGCTTTTGCGCTCTACCATGCCTGGTATAACAGCCTTGCTAACATAAAGCAATCCTTTAATATTGATGTCTATCATGGCATCCCAGTCGTCTACGTCACCGCTTTCTATAGAGTCAAGGCCATGGGCATTGCCGGCATTGTTTATCAGTACATCAATGGTGTTAAAATCGGGTGGGAGCGAGGCAATGGCCTTAGCCACTTCCTTTTTTTTGCGCACATCAAAGTTTAGCGTAAGCACCTGTGTTAGTGCCGAAAATTCATCTTGCAATTCGGCCAGGCGGTCTTCGCGGCGCCCGCAAATGATAAGGCGAAAGTTGTTTTTTGCAAGGTAACGTGCTGTAGCACGGCCTATACCGCTGGTTGCACCCGTTATTAAAGCTGTCTTCATTTTAGATTCTTCGATTATTAGATATTTCGATTATTCGACTTTCATGCTTCGACAAGCTCAGCATGACTGCAAGTGAAGCTACTGCCACTGCCTACTAAGGAACTTTCTCCCCCATACTCTCTGTCCAGATGGCAAACCAGTCTTCCAGCTCCAGTTTAATGCCGGTGGCCTTCATCTGGAATTTTAGCCTTTCACTTTGCAACGAGCCGGATACGGGTACAATACCCGCCGGGTGGCGCAATATCCAGGCCAGCAGGAGCATATCGCTTGATGTGTCATATTTATCGCCCAGGTCAAGCAGCAGGCTTTTAAGGCGCTGTGTTTGCGGATTGGCTCTTTTAAAAAGCGACCCTACGGGGCTCCAGGCCAAGGGTTTAATGTTGTGTACCTGCATATAATCGAGCGTGCCATCCAGCATGGGCTGGTAAGCCGTGGCGCTAAACTCTATCTGGTTGCACACCACCTCAGTACGGCTGCGTATCAGGTCGGTCTGGCTGTTGGTAAAGTTACTCACGCCAAACTCCCTTATTTTGCCTTCGCTTTTAAGCTTTTCTACGGCTTCGGCAATTTCGTCGGCCTGCATCAATGGGCTGGGGCGGTGCAAAAGCAGCAGGTCCAGGTAATCCGTCTGCAAAAACTTAAGCGAATTCTCGGCACTCCAAATTATGTATTCTTTGCTGTAATCGTAGTGCTTTACCTTGTTAGGCCTGTTGCCCACAGTATGCTGTATGCCGCATTTGCTTATAAATTGTAAGTCTTCGCGCTTTACGCCGCTTTCGGTAAAGGCCTGGCCAAATTCGGCTTCGGTAGTATAGCCGCCATAAATATCGGCGTGGTCAAAAGAGGTAATGCCATAGCTAAGGCAGTCGTTTATTAGCTTTGCCATTTGTGCGGTGGTAAAGTTGCCCTGCCACACGCCCCAGTTCATGGTTCCCGCAATAATGGGAGAGAGTTTGGTTTGCATTATTATTGATTTTGATTATAAAAATAAACAAAAAAAGTGTTAAAGCATATCGTTTTTAAATTAAAAAGCCCGGCTTATAACGGCCGGGCTTAAGGTATGTACTATACGTTTTTTACAGGTTTTTATGTACTGTGGCTATAGCTTTGCAACCCTGGTTTCAGGTTTGGTAATTGCCTGGTATACCCGGTAAGTAAATTCATTTATGGTGTTCTCAATCATTTTATCAGCCCTTGCGTTGCCGCCGCCCATTACAATTACACCATCAAAAATATCTGATTCCTGCGGCTCATTATTGTATTTATGCTCAGCTGATACACTTGCAATTACCGAGTCATTCCGTATCAGGCTACCCGAAATTTCAAATATAAAATAGTCTTTGGAAGATTCGCCTATGGAGCCAGACTCGTCATTAACCGTTACCGATTCTAAATACTCTTTAAACAACAGCTTTTCAATTCGTAATCGTACTTCACTGCTTTCGTTAAATACCATATTCCTCTTGCTGAATTTTTTTTGGAGCAGTTCTTCTACACGATATTTCCTGTCAGCGTTAACGGTATCGGCGCTGTCATAAAACCACGGTTCATCTATTTTAGGGATCTCAATTGTTATTTGCGGGGTATATTCAAAACCTAAAGAATAGGATTCTTTAAATTTTTGATTTTTCCACCTAAAATCGTTAGAGACATTTTTTAAGCTGCACGATAACATAAGGAAACACGAGATACAGGCCAAAAAGGAAGTAAAATAGCGCATAAGCAGGAGTTATTAGAGGATTTTTATATATTTTTATACTATTATGGCTACAAAAGCTGTGCCATTTAAAATGTAATATTAAAATTTATAGGCGAAGATTACTTACCAATATTGAGTTATTACTGGTATACAAAACATAATCAACAATTTTGATTGGCCTGCAAATATTACCCGTTTACCTCTGCATTTTAACTTTTATATACTACATCTAAAATAGTTTCGTTGTAAGATGGCGCCTGCCGGGCGAAAACCGTGTAGCTTTACCCCATATAGCAAAGGCTTGTAAGCGTTAACATCGCATTAACAACGTGTTTGGGCCAAAGGCAATAAATTCGGCAATGAATTTGTAATATAAAAAAAGGGTGTTAAATTCACACTCCAAAATAAACAAACAAATATGGAAGATAACACAGCCGCTTTAGACATAAGGGCAATAAACGAAAAGATAGAAAGGGAAAGTGCCTTTGTAGACCTGCTTGTTATGGAAATGAACAAGGTTATTGTGGGCCAGAAGTATATGATTGAACGCCTGTTAATAGGCCTTTTGGGTCAGGGGCATATATTGCTTGAAGGCGTGCCGGGGCTTGCTAAAACCCTTGCTATTAACACACTAAGCCAGGCCGTGCACGGCAGCTTTAGCCGTATACAATTTACACCCGATTTGCTGCCTGCCGATGTGGTGGGTACCATGATTTATAACGTTAAGCAAAACGAATTTACCATAAAAAAAGGGCCCATTTTTGCCAACTTTGTACTTGCGGATGAGATAAACCGTGCCCCGGCAAAAGTGCAATCGGCACTTTTAGAAGCCATGCAGGAAAAGCAGGTAACCATAGGCGAAACAACGTTTATACTTGAAAAACCCTTTTTAGTAATGGCTACCATGAACCCCGTTGAGCAGGAAGGTACATACCCATTGCCCGAAGCGCAGGTAGACCGTTTTATGCTAAAGGCCGTTATTGACTACCCAAAAATGGAAGATGAGCGCCTGGTTATCCGTCAAAACCTTAAAGGATCATTCGAAAAAGTAAACCCGGTAGTTTCTATAGACCAGATACTTAGGGCGCAGGCTGCTGTGCGCGAGGTATATATGGACGAAAAAATTGAGAAATACATTCTTGATATTATTTTTGCTACCCGTTTTCCTGAAAAATATAAATTAGAAAAGCTTAAACCGCTTATCAGTTTTGGCTCATCGCCAAGGGGCAGTATCAACCTGGCTATTGCGGCCAAGTGTTATGCCTTTATAAAACGCAGGGGCTATGTTATTCCGGAAGACGTTCGCGCTGTGGTGCACGATGTGCTGCGCCACCGTATTGGTATAACCTATGAGGCAGAAGCAGAGAACATTACCTCTATGGATATCATCAATAAAATTGTGAATGAGATAGAAGTGCCATAGTAGTCATAAAGTCGAAAGTCATAAGGCCGAACGTCCGGTTCGCAACCTTTATGACTTTAAGACCTTAGACTTTAAGTTGAAAGTAATCAAGCAGGTGTGATTCTGCACACAGCGACTTTATGACTTTATAAACTTTAGACTTTAAGACTTAAAATGGATACAAAAGAGATAATAAAAAAGGTCCGGAAGATAGAAATTAAAACCCGGAGGCTTAGCGACCACATTTTTTCGGGTGAATACCACACGTCGTTCAAAGGGCGGGGTATGACCTTTGCCGAGGTACGACAGTACCAGTTTGGCGATGATGTGCGTGCTATAGACTGGAATGTTACCGCGCGCTACAACGAGCCTTACATCAAGGTTTTTGAAGAGGAGCGTGAGCTTACCATGATGCTTATGGTAGACGTTTCGGGGTCAGAGAGTTTTGGTACGCAAAATGCCTTTAAAAAAGATATAGTGACCGAGATTGCCGCTACCATGGCGTTTTCGGCAACCACAACTAACGATAAGATAGGCCTTATACTGTTTAGTGACCAGGTGGAATTATACATTCCGCCAAAAAAGGGTAAAAGCCATGTGCTGCGTATTATCCGCGAGCTGATTGAGTTTCAGCCCAAAAGCAAAAAGACCGACCTGTCAATAGCCCTTAAGTTTCTTTCGGGCGTGCAGAAAAAGAAGGCCATTGTGTTTTTGATATCTGACTTTATGAGTGCCGATTTTGAGCATACGCTTAAAATTGCGGCTAAAAAGCACGATATTACAGGGGTGCGGGTGTATGATCAGCGCGAAGAACAAATGCCCAACATAGGCCTTGTAAACATGCTTGATGCCGAAACCGGCGATAGCTTGCTGGTAAACACCGGGGCTAAACAGGTTAGGCTTCAGTATGAAAAATATTATGCCGAAAGGGTAGCCTATTTTAAGGATACCTTTAGCCGTTGCGGTGCGGGTACCGTTACCACCCGAACAGACGAATCGTATGTAACCAAATTGCTGGGTTATTTTAAAGCCCGATAAGCAGGGGAATAGTATGAAAGTAAAGACTTTAAAAAATATATATGTACTGGTGCTGTTTTTTGCAGCCTTTACTGCTTTTGCACAGCAACCGCAGGTAAAGACCAGTATAGATTCTACTAAAATAAAAATAGGCTCGCAGGCTAACCTTATCATTAAGGCCGATGTAAAGGCTAAAGACAAGGTTAACTTTCCGGCAGGCAAAAATTTTGGTCAGCTTGAAGTGCTGGAGTCTTATCCGGTAGATACCGTAAAAGACGGTGCACGCATTCAGCTTATCAAAAAATACGGGCTTACCCAGTTTGATAGTGGCAGGTATGTTATTCCGCGCCTTCCGGTGGTTATTAACAACAAAACCATCCAGACCGATTCGCTGTATCTTGAGGTGGCTAATATAAAGGTAGATACCCTTAAGCAAAAACTGTATGACATAAAAACCGTTACAGCAGGCGAAGGCGAAGGCTTTAACCCCATGTGGCTGCTGATTGGATTTTTAATATACTGCGCTGTAGGTATAGCCATTTGGTGGTTGTTCTTCCGTAAAAAAGGGGCAGCTAAAGAAAAAGCCGCACCGGCCATACAGATAACCCCGATTGAAAAGGCAACGGCACAGCTTAAAAACCTTGAAAAGAAAGATCTGTTGCAACGTGGCGAGGTTAAGGAGTACTACAGCGAGATGTCTAACATTGCCCGTACCTACATAGAAGAGGCCATACATATACCGGCTATGGAAAGCACTACAGGCGAGCTTATTGAGGCCATGCAGCGCGCTGTGCAACGCCGCAGGATGAGTCTTAAGCCTGATACTTTTGCCCAGCTGGAGCAAATTTTGCGCAATGCCGACCTGGTTAAGTTTGCCAAGAGCCGCCCGCTGGACTTTGAAATTGCCGAAGACCGTACCCGTATAGAAAAAACCATTGTGGTTATAGACCGTTCTATTCCGGAAGAAAAGGAGGAGGATGAAGACCACACGGCACTTTGGCTGGAAGAGCAGCGCAAAAAGAAAGAAAAACAAAAAAAGAGGATCATTATATGGTCTTCTGTAAGTGCGGTTACCATTGCGGTTGTAGTGGCTATGGTACTATGGGGCATACCCTATATTAAAGATAATTACTTTAGCTATCCTACTAAAGAGCTTGCCGAAGGCGAATGGGTTAAAAGCGAGTACGGCAACCCCGGCGTGGTGGTAGAAACCCCGAAGGTGTTAGTGCGTATGGATAAAGAAACCACATTGCCTAACGGTACTATGGCGCTGGTTAAAGACATGCAGTCGTTCTCGATGGGGTCTGTAGAAAAGCATTTTTATATTGAGGTGGCCACGCTTTCGTTTAAAGAAGAAAAAGATGTAGACTTTACCGAATGGGCCGATGGTATTATAAAAACCTGGGAGTCTAAAGGGGCTAAAGACATATTACTTAAATCAGAAGATTTTAAAACAGATAAAGGCATTACCGGTATGCGTGTTTATGGCACGCTGCGCCAGCCGCTTGTGGCCGGGCAGGGCGCTGTAGACTGCAAGTATGAAATATACCTGTTTAAACAGCAAAGCGGCCTCCAGCAGCTGGTGGTTATTGGCCGTCAGGCCGACGAATATTCCACAAATATTATGGAAAGGATTAAAAAATCAATAGAACTAAGGGTGCAGTAATATGAAAGATATAACGTTTTTAAATCCCGGTTTCTTTTGGCTTTTTGCGGCACTTCCTTTTGCCATTGCGTGGTATGTATGGAAACGCAGGCAGCAAACCGCTACCCTTACCATAAGTTCGCTTAACGGGTTTAAGGCAAAGCCATCGCTTTTAGGCAGGCTTAAGCCGGTGCTTTTTGCCTTGCGCATTTTGGCATTAAGCTGCATTATTGTGGCTATGGCCCGCCCGCGCACAGTAGATATCAATAGTAAAAACCACAGTACACGCGGTATAGATATTGTTATGGCTATGGATATATCGGGCAGTATGCTGGCCGAAGACCTTAAGCCCAACCGCCTTGAGGCGCTTAAAAAAGTAGCCGCAGAGTTTGTAGACGATCGCCCTAACGACCGTATAGGCCTGGTGGTATATGCCGGCGAAAGCTACACACGCACCCCTGTTACCAGCGACAAGCAAATTGTAAAAGATGCCATTAAATCGCTTGATAACAAGGGTGAAGATGTATTGGCACCCGGCACAGGTATTGGCGTAGGCCTTGCCACAGCCATAAACCGCCTTAGGGACAGCAAGGCCAAAAGCCGCATTATAATACTACTTACAGATGGGGTTAATAACACCGGGCAGGTAGACCCGCGCACCGCTGCCGATATTGCCAAAGAGTATGGAATTAAGGTATATACTATAGGCATAGGTACAAACGGCAAAGCACGATCGCCGGTGGCGGTAGACCGTGCAACAGGTAAATGGGTGTATGAAAATGTTGACGTTAAGATAGATGAAGCCCTGATGAAGGAAATTGCTAAAAAAACCGACGGTACCTACTTTAGGGCTACCAGTAACAGCAAGCTAAAATCTATTTATGGCCAGATAAACAAGCTGGAAACCAGCGAGATAAAAGAACAGAAGTTTTATAACTATAACGAAAAATTCCGCCCGCTTGTGTGGATAGCCTTCGGGCTGTTGCTGGCTGAGGTGGTAGCACGCAAAACACTGTACAGGAGCTTTATTTAAAGATGAAATTTTTAGTGTATGCTATAGCGTTGTTATGTACTGCTGCGGGTTTTTCCCAGGGGCTTGATGGTGCGTACTTTTCATATAACGGTAGCATTCTGGTTTACAATAATGATAGGGATACTATCTTCCTGTCTAAAATGAGCAGTGATTCAATCCTTCTTTCCCCATTGCCCTGTAGATGCCGTCCTGAGCTTTTGATGCGGCTGGGAAGCGGTGTTGCTACCCAGATTTTTAAAGAGATACAAGTTGATGGCCAGAGAGCCAGAGAGGTTGTTATAAAGCGCGCCTATTCAGAGGTGATTTTCGGACATGGTGGCTCTTATGACACAACAGTAAACGAAATTTTTAGTGTTTATGAAATTTGGAATTTAGACAGTAAAGAAATGTTATTCAGGTCTGTATCGGATTACGATAATAAATATGATTGCTTTTGTGCTGAAGGCTCTGCCGACCGAAAAACGGCAAAGGGGGAAAGGTCATATTCCTATGACATTGCAATTGATGATAAGGGAACGATTACTATAACCAACTTAAATTTGAAAGGTGGGGATGATTTCCCTTTCAGGCCTGACCATCAAGAAGGCGTTTATATATTTAAAGACGGAAAATACAGTAAACAATAGGCTATAGAAGCTTTATTTAAAATTATGGACTACGAATTAGACGAATCAAAATATTTATATTTACTGGCGGTTATACCACTGCTGGTAATGCTGTTCCTGCTCAACCTTTGGTGGAAACGCAAAAAGCAGCGCCAGTTTGGTAACCCGGACCTGGTAAAAAAGCTAAGTCCGCAAAGCTCGGTTTTTAAGCCTGCACTTAAGCTGGCATTTATTTGCCTTGCGCTTGCAGGAGTAATAATGGCTTTGGTTAACCCCAAAACCGGTACGCGTACCGAAAAGGTAAAGCGTGAGGGTATTGATATTGTGTTTGCCATAGACGTGAGCCGCAGTATGCTGGCCGAAGACGTAGCCCCAAGCAGGCTGCAAAAAGCCAAGCAAATTGTATCGCAGATAATCAACACGCTTGGTACCGACAGGATAGGCATTGTGGGCTATGCAGGCAGTGCTTACCCGGTACTGCCCATAACAACAGATTATAGTGTGGCCAAGATGTTTTTAGAAAGCATGAATACCGAAATGGTAAGCAGCCAGGGTACGGCCATAGCCGATGCTATTACGCTTTCTGAAACTTATTTTGACGATCCGCAAACCAGTAAGCTTATCATCCTGGTGTCTGATGGTGAAGACCACGGCCAGGACAGCGAGGCTGCTGCCGAAGAAGCTAAAAAGAAAGGCATTAAAATGATAACCGTAGGGGTGGGTACGCAAAAGGGCGGCCCTATACCACTAAGGGAAGGCGGTAAGATAAAAGGCTATAAAAAAGATGGCGAAGGACAGACGGTGGTTACAAAACTGTATCCGGATGCCCTTAAACTACTGGCCGAACGTACTAATGGCGGCTATATTTATGGTGGCAGCACAAGGGCTGTTTCAGATTATGTGCAGAAATCGCTGGGTAATGTAAAAAAGACCGAGTTTGAAACCAAAGATATTACAATGTATGAGTCGCAGTTTCAGTGGTTTTTAGGGGGCGCGCTTTTATTGCTGTTCCTGGATGTATTTTTACTGGAACGCAAAACAAGCTGGATAACAAAACTTAACCTGTTTAACGAAAAAGAAAAATGAGAAAATCAGTAACATTTGCCCTGCTGCTCTGCGCCGGGCTTGGCTTTTCGCAGGAAAAAGAAAAAGAAGCGGATAAAAAAGAAAAACCGGTTGATGTAAACCTGCCTATGGGCAATGTGCAATTTGACCAGAAAAAATATGCCGATGCTGAGGCCAACTACCGCATTTCTCAAAGTAAATCGCCTGAGAAGGCAGCGGCAGCCTACAACCTGGGCAATGCCATTTACAGGCAAAAACAGCCGGCAGAAGCTAAGGCAGCCTATGCTAAAGCTATTGAAAATGCTAAAGATGATAAAAAGCAAAAGCACATGGCCTACCACAACCTTGGTAATGTTTTAATGGGCGAAAAAAATTATCAGGGGGCGGTAGATGCTTATAAAAATGCATTGCGAAACAACCCTAACGATGAGCAAACGCGTTATAACTATGCATTGGCTAAAGACATGCTTAAAAATAACCCGCCACCTCCGCCAAAGAAAAATTCGCCACCACCACCGCCCAAGCCCGACCCAAAAAGCCAGCAGCCTAATAAGGGCGGAGGTCAGGGTGATGATAAGCAGAAAAACCAGGGCAACCAGGGGCAGAACCCTAACCCGCAGGATAAGGGCGACGACCAGAATAAAAATAAGGGCAAAGGCGATAACAAAGACAAAAACGACGACCCGGGGGATAATAAAAATAAAAGCCAGGGCAATAACGATAAAAATAAAGGCGGAGAGCCTGAGCCAACCGGCACCAACCCCAATAAGGAGCGTATGAAGAATATGCTTGATGCCATGAACAATGAGGAGAAGAAGGTTCAGGATAAAATGAATGCAAAGCGTGTTAAGGCGCAACCAAAAAAACAGGAAAAAGACTGGTAGCATTGCTGCATATAATTTGGAAAATAAATCATTTTCAGGTTAAGAGATTTTAAAGAAGAATGAAGAGATTTTTGATCATACTATTGCTTTCGTTACAGGGGCTTTATGCACAGGTAGAGTTTAAGGCTGTACCCAGCCGTACTTCTATTGGCATTAATGAAAAAGTGCGTGTAGAGTTTATAATGAACAAAGACGGCGATAATTTTACCCTGCCTTCGGTAGCCGGGTTCCAGTTATCCGGCCAAAGCCAGATGATGAACAATTCTTATGTAAACGGCAAGCGCAACTACAGCAAAAGCTATAGTTTTTTGCTTACGCCCACCGCTAAGGGTACGTTTACCATAGGCAGCGCTTCTATAGAAATAGATGGTAAGGTATATAAAACCCAGCCGTTTAAAATTACTGTGGGCAATGCCGTGCAACAGCAGCAGCCTCAACAACCTTATAATCCATACAACCCGTATGCGCAGCAACAGCAGGCGCCACAAACATCTCAAAACCCTAATGAGGGGCTGCACCTTGTTGCCGAAATTAGCAATCCAAATCCGTATGTAAACCAGCCGGTTAACGTGGTGTACAAGCTGTATGTAAGCCAAAACAGCCTTGTAAGTAATTTTTGGGAAACCGAAAGCCCGCAATACAACGACTTTTGGAGCCAGATTGAGGTTGTTACCTCTCAAAACATGAAGATTGAGCAGGGCACTTACAAAGGCGAAAGCTACAGGTATGTGGTGCTTAGAAAAACCGTACTGTATCCGCAAAAAAGCGGCAGGCTTGAGCTTGACCCATTGGTGGTGCAGTTAATGGTAGATGTGCCTACCGGCCGGGTAGATATGTTTGGCCGTTCTTTTACAAAACAGGTAAAAACCACGGCCACAACAGGCAAGCAGTACATTAATGTAAGGCCATTGCCAGAGGCGGGCAAGCCAGATAACTTTAGTGGTGCTGTGGGTAATTTTGATTTTAAGGTAACGCCAAATAAAACCACAAGCAATGGCGAGCCTATACAGCTTACCGTAAGTGTTTCGGGCAAGGGTAACCTTAAGCTGTTTACACTGCCAAAGCCCCAAGTACCGTCTGCTTTAGAGATGTATGACCCGGAGCATAAAGAAAATGTAAAAACACCGCTTACCGGGATGACGGGCAGCATATCTGACGTATATACCATTGTACCATCGGCTAAAGGCAAGTACCCTGTTAAACCGCTTAGCTTTTCGTGGTTTGACCTTACTACGGGTACGTACAAAACCATTACTTCGGATGAAATAATGATCAATGTGCTTAAGGTAGATGCCAATGCCGGAGATAATGTGCCGGTATCGCAAAAACAAAAACTCGATCCGGGAGAACAGTTCCGTTTTATAGCATTAAGCACTAACCTGCAATCACAACAAAAAGATGATTTCTTTGGCTCGGGCCTTTTCTATGCACTGCTTGCCCTGCCCTTACTGCTTATTCCGGTAGTGGTATTGGCTAAGAAAAAGAAAGAAGCTTATGACAGCGATGTAACAGGCAATAAAATACGCAACAACAACAAGCTGGCACGTAAGTACCTTTCTGAGGCTAAAAAACAGTTGGGCAGCAAAGAGCCGTTTTACCTTGCGCTGGAAAAAGCGCTACACAACTTCCTTAAGGCCAAGCTGAGCATTGAAACATCAGACATGAGCCGTGATAACATCAGGGAACTGTTGCTGTCGCGCAATGCCAAGCCTGATACGGTTAATGACTTTGCCAAAATAATGGACAGCTGCGAGTTTGCACGCTATGCGCCATCAAGCGGTACGGCAATGCAGGATGATTATGAGAGTGCTGTAACGGTTATAACGGCATTGGAGAAGCAGATTTAGTGAGAAAGCTACTGAGCTACTGAGCCATTTAGCTTCTAAAGGTTTTGGTAATAACATAAAAATTATACACATATGAGCGGTTTACCAGCTAGGTGGCTCAGAAGCTAAGAAGCTTTAATAACATGAAAAATATACTATACATATTATTATTTTTAACGCAGGTGGTTGCGGCGCAGTCTTTTGATAAAGGCAATGTGCTGTTCCGCAAGGGCGATTACAAAGGTGCTGTAAAGGAGTATGAAGGCATACTGGTAAAAAAACAGGAATCGGCTGAGGTGTATTTTAACCTTGGCAATGCCTATTATAAACTTAACCAGGTGGCGCCGTCTGTTTTTAATTATGAAAAGGCATTACTCCTTAGCCCCGGTAACCGCGATATTGAGGTAAACCTTGCCTTTGCCCAAAAAATGGTGCTCGACGATATTAAGGCCGTGCCTAAAGCAGGTTTTTCTAAGGCGTTGTATAATGTTGCAGGCAATTACCAGTATAACACCTGGGCATGGGTTGCAGTTGTGTTCTCGGTTGGGGTACTGCTGCTGTTTACCGGTTATTATTTTGCAGGGCGCACGCTGCTTAAGCGTATTTTCTTTATAGGGATGTTTGTGGGTATTTTT
>JAZKDS010000239.1:2293-3883 GCA_040387455.1 Bacteroidota bacterium | reverse complement strand
CATATTAGATAACAATATAGCTGCTGTTTATATTGATAAACAAGAATTCTCCAGGGCTATTGCCTTATTAGAGAAACTCCTGAAATCAAAAACCGTTAATAACGACAGTACTACAAAAGCACGCGTGTTAAACAATTTAGGCACTGCATATTTTAAACAGAAAAATAATAAAGCTGTTAACTATTATATAGAAGCCTTAAAAATAAGGGAGGCTCTTAAAAATCCTGTTGATTTGATAGCCAGTTGTTTAAAACTTTCTGATTACTATAAAGATAAAAATAAAGATACATTTAAAGCTTATGCAAAAAGAGCCTATGCCTTAGCTTCAAAAATAAACAACCGCGAACAAAAATTATCTGCCCTTTCAACATTAATCGATGTTACTACTGGTCCTGAATTTGAAATATACAGCAAAGCCTACAAGGTAGAAACTGAAATAAATAATGCAATAAAGGCAAGTGTTAAAAAAGAATTTGCCGCAATGAAATACAACTATAAAAACATTGAAGCCCAGGCCGCGCAAAATGAGCTAAAAGCTCAAAAAGACAAATTATTTCTATCAATTTTAGCTATGCTGGCAGGTTTAGTATTTATTATTTCGGTTTTTGTAAATATAACACAAAGGGGGAAACACAAAAAAGCAAAGATGGAAGAGGCCTATAAAGCCGAAAGCCGCATTTCGAAAAAAATTCATGATGAGTTAGCCAATGAGGTTTTTGAAACCTTAATGTTTACTGATGCGCTGCAAATAGATAACCTAGAAAACAAAGAAATCTTATTAAAAAGGCTTGATAAAGTATATGAAAAAACACGTGATATTTCGCGCGAAAACAATAGTATAGACACCAGCCATAATTTTTATACATTACTTATAGAAATGCTTGCCCGCTATAAAACAGAAGAGATTAATGTGCTGGCAGTAAATACCGAAGTAATTGCATGGGATGCATTGGATGACCATAAAAAGAACACAATTTACCGCGTTGTACAGGAATTTATGGTTAACATGAAAAAACATAGCCAGGCCACATTAGTTGTTGTAAAATTTGAAACCGATAATAAAAAATTACACATAAGTTATGTTGATAACGGAGTGGGTATTACCAAAAATAGTTTCTTTCACAAAAATGGATTGGAAAATGCGGAATCCCGCATAAAATCTATTAATGGCACCTTTACTTTTGATGGTGTGACTAAAGGAGTCAGGATTTCAATAATAATACCTTTATAACCTCCTGTTATGTTTAAAAAAATTTTGGTGGCCGAAGATATAGATAGTATTGGCATGGGGCTCAAAATATTGCTGGAAAGCATGAATGTACAAACCATTAATTATGCAAAATACTGCGATGAGGCTTTTTTAAAGCTAAAGAAGGCGTATTTAGATAATGACCCGTTTGAACTGATAATTACCGACCTTTCTTTTAGCAGCGGTAACCGAGACAACATACTGGCTTCTGGCGGAGACCTTATTAATGCCATAAAAGAACAAAACTGGCCTGTAAAAATAATTGCCTATTCTATTGAAGAAAGGGGATACAAAATACGCCACCTGCTAAACGAATGCAATATAGACGGTTATGTGCTTAA
>JAZKDS010000239.1:0-2283 GCA_040387455.1 Bacteroidota bacterium | reverse complement strand
TTAAAAGCCGTGATAGTGCTGTGCAACTGCAAAGTGCCATAAATGCTGCATATAAAGGAGACTCTTACCTATCTCCACAGCTATCGCATTTAAGAAAACCAGATATGCTACTGGAACTGGACACGGTTGACCTGGAAATTATTAAACTATTATCTGACGGCTTAAGCCAAAATGAAATAGTAGATGTTTTTAAAAAAGAACGCAAAAAAGCATCGAGCATAAGCACCATAGAAAAACGCATTATAAAAATGCGCACGTCATTACAGGCAAAAAACACTACACACCTGGTTAGCATAGCTAAAGATATGGGGTTAGTGTAAGTTAATACCTTACCTTAATAAGGATTGATTTTCTGCTGGTTTTATTTCAAAATAAGGATTTCCGTAAAATAATTATTTCAGGCTGATGTAGGTTTGCTCCAACTTAAAATCTTTACATCTATTGCAAAAAATATGTTGTCAAAACCCTTTACAGGACACAAATAAATCTCCTCTTTTTTACATCCATATTTTATTGGACTAAACCGGCCTCGTGCCGGTTTTCTGTTTTTTTAAGATTTTTTTGGCAAAATGAGGAATCCCTTAAAATTTTGATTTTCAGGTGTAGTAGGTTTGAAAGAAATTAAAAGCACACTTAAACCATAATTAAAACAATTGTATGGACTTTAAAGATCACATTAAATCGCTGGGCGACCGGGTTAGCAAACTCAAAGCCCAGGTTAATACAGAAGAAGCCACAAAAAATGCTTTTATAATGCCTTTTATCAAAGAACTGGGATATGATGTTTTTAACCCGTTTGAAGTAACGCCGGAGCTGGTTGCAGACATCGGCATTAAACAGGGCGAAAAAATAGATTATGCCATTATGCAAAATGGCGAGCCCATTATACTTATTGAGTGTAAACACCATGCGGCTCCATTAAATGTAAACAACGCCTCTCAGCTATTTAGGTATTTTCATACCACCAAGGCTAAATTCTCTATACTAACAAATGGTATAGAATACAGGTTTTACACCGATTTAGTTGAGGCTAACAAAATGGATGAAAAACCATTCTTCTCTTTTGACATTACGGATATTAAGGATAACCAGATAGAAGAGCTTAAAAAATTTCATAAGGCTTATTATGACTTTGAAAATATTGTAAATACCGCCAGCGACTTAAAACATACCAACGAGCTTAAAAAGCTTATAAATTCAGAGTTTGCAAACCCAAGCCCTGATTTTGTTAAGCATTTTGCGCGCCAGGTATATCCCAGTGTTATAACTGCCAAGGTTTTAGAGCAGTTTACCAACCTTACTAAAGTGTCGCTAAATCAATATATAAGTGATCTTATAACTGAGAGGTTAAAATCTGCCCTGACTAAAGAAAATGAAGTGATAAAAGAGCAAGATGCAGCACTGGCGCCAGAAGCCACAGCAGACAGCAACAATATTATTACTACCCAGGAAGAGCTGGAGGGCTTTATGATTGTAAAAACCATATTGAGACAAAAGGTGCCCGTAAGCAGAATTGTACATCGAGATGCCCTTTCTTACTTTGCCATAATACTGGACGATAACAACCGTAAAACCCTGTGCAGGCTATACTTTAATGGCACAAAAAAACATATGGTTACGCTAAATGATCAACGCAAAGAAGTAAGACATGAACTTACCTCGCTCGATGATATTTTTAATTACTCTAATGTACTGCTCGACGTTTTAGAATCTTATGAAAAGACTAAAGAAAAAATATAAATAAACAATTTACATTATGGAAAATTACTACGTAAACAACAATGCACAGGCTAATGGCGACCACGAAGTGCATAAAAGTGGCTGCTGCCATATGCCTTTATCACACAACAGAACATATTTAGGTTTGTATTCATCTTGCAAGGATGCGGTTACTGAGGCTAAAAAAACACATAAACAGGCTAATGGTTGTTATTACTGCTGCCAGGCCTGCCATACCAGTTAATAGGGTGTTTAATAATCTTTTTTCTTCAAGAGGCCGCATTCGCAGATTAGAGTATGGCCTTAGCCTGGTATTTTATTTTGTAGGTTATACCATCTTAATGAATTTAATGAAGGGTAATAGCAATAACGTTTTAAGCCTGATAATAATCCCGCTTTTATGGTTTTTACTTACGCAGGGTGCTAAGCGTTGTCATGATATAAACAATAGCGGCTGGTGCCAGCTAATACCCTTTTATTTTTTATGGATGATTTTTAAAGAGGGAGCCTCATGCACAAATAACTATGGCGACAATCCTAAACAGGAGGTAAATTTTGTATCAG
>JAZKDS010000238.1:0-1863 GCA_040387455.1 Bacteroidota bacterium | reverse complement strand
AATAATCACTATACGCCTGCTTACTTTCAACCATAAAAAAAACCGTTAACAGCAAAGATAAACTTTTGCCGTTAACGGTAATTATTTTTAATCGGGTAATTAATTAGTTCTCTGCTGAGTCTCTTAATCCCTGAATATAAGCTGCTTTTTGAACTTCAACCCTTCTGCTTACAGATGGTTTTATGAAAGCTGAACGCCTTCTTAGCTGACGAACAACGCCTGTTTTGTCGAATTTACGTTTGTAACGCTTAAGCGCTCTATCGATATTCTCTCCGTCTTTAATTGGTATAATTAACATAGTATGACACCTCCTCTCATTAAGGCTGCAAACTTATAAAATTAAACACATACCAACCTAATTAAACCTGCTTTTTATTTTGTTGACCAAATAGTATAGCTGTGCGGTGGCGCCTGCACCTTAACCCAGGTATCGCTTTGCGTTGTTGGCTCCCATGTAGAATTACCCGTATAATCCTTAATAACAGTACTTGCCCAGTTGGTATCTACCCAGCGCTCCTGCCACGAGGCGCTGTTGTTTATATACACAATAAGGCCCGGCGAACCGTTACGGCGTGCTACATATTCATCATTATCGGCATATAAATAGGTGGTGCCACCGCTTGCCTTGTTATTATGTATCCATATAAGGTTATTCAGTTTGTTCTTATCAAGCCACTCTTCATAGTCTCTGTAAAAAATACACGGGTACCCCTCATGTGTAAGGATATAAGCATAAGCCAGTATTTTATTATTATATATCTCATCTGTATCATGGTTTGCCACAAAAGTTACAGCCCTGTAGGCATTGCGCTTTAGCAGCATGTCTCCGTTAAGCTGTGTTAAATCGTTGTTAGCTAAGGCATCTCGCATTTTATAATAACAGGCGAAATCAAAAGCGCTTGCTTCGGCTGTATTAGCCCAAGTTTCAAGGGTAGCAGCGTTGCCATCCCAATACTCGCCCACAGTAAAGCCGCCCACGGCATTTTTAAAGTTCTTTACCACCCAGGGTTCAAAACCTTTAACCATATCAAAACGCCAGCCATCAAAACCCATAGTATTCTTATAATACTTGGCTATAGAATTGGTGTTGTTATACATCCAGTCCTGCACCCAGGTTTTGTCATGGCAAAGATCAGGAAATCCGCCAAAGGTACCGGCATCGCTGGCATGTAGGTTATTAGGATGAAAATCATTATACGACCTGGCAAACAGGCCTGATGCCGGGGCAAAATTAGTATAGGTACTTCCACCGGTGTAGGGGTTAGCCTGCGATGCGCCGCCACTGCAATGGTTTACCACAATATCGGCAATAACACTAAGGTCGCTATTATGCGCCGTTGTAATAAGCGACTGGATTTCGGCAAGCGATCCAAAGCGCGTCTCGGTACTGCCCATTTGGTTATAACTGCCAAAATCAAAATAGTCAAACGGGTCATAACCCATAGAATACCCGCCGCTCTGCCCTTTTGTAGCTGGCGGAAGCCATATAGCATCTATACCTGCAGCGGCCCATGAAGGCACCTTGCCTTCAACGGTATTCCACCAGGTACCACTACCGGGGCAATCCCAATAAAAAGCCTGCATCATAACCTTAGCCCCTGCAGAACGCTGGTTACTGTGCACTGTTTGATTGTCTTGTTGCTGATTTTGGATGTTTTTTTCGACAACATCCGCTTCATTTGAGCAGCTGCATAATAAGAATGCAGAAGCTGCAATTGTAAATATGTATTTCATAAATAAAAGGTTTGGTTTCTATCTAATTTATAAAATACAAGCATCAAAATTACAAAATGAAAAATCAAAACAACACTACAACGTTATAGTGTTGAAAAGTAATTATAAAAAAAGCTTCTCAATAATGAG
>JAZKDS010000237.1:2221-6446 GCA_040387455.1 Bacteroidota bacterium | reverse complement strand
AGCCCATCTCTGCAGCGCGTTTGTTTTCTTTTTCCATATAGGCGCCGCGAACAATCTTCATGCCTATATAAAATCCTTCGGCCTTGGCGCGCTCGTGTAATTTTTTAAGGTAATCAAGCCTATCCCAGCGGTACATTTGCAACGTGTTAAAGACAATTGCCTTGTCTTTATTGTATTTAGCCATCATATCGGCCACCAGGTCATCTGCAGCATCCTGCATCCAGCTTTCTTCGGCATCAATTAACAAAGCTACATCATTAGCATGGGCAGTTTTACACACAAGCTCAAAACGTGCCACTACCCTATTCCATTCGGCAGCCTCTTCAACAGTAAACGTTTTGCCTTCGCCCAGCTTTTGCCACAAATCAAAGCGGCCAAAACCTGTAGGCTTAAACACCGCAAAGGGTATGGCTTTGCGCTCTTTGGCAAACTCAATGGTTTTCAGGGTTTTTTCAAGGGCTTTGTCAAATTCTGACTCGTCTTCTTTGGCCTCTACAGAGTAATCTAATACCGACGATACCCCTTTAGTAAACATTTTGTCTACCACAGGCAGGCAGTCTTCTTCGGTAGTGCCGCCACAAAAATGGTCGAACACCGTTGCACGGATAAGACCTTCTACTGGAAGGTGGGCTTTAAGCGCAAAGTTAGTTACCGCGGTGCCTATACGCACGAGTGGTTCAGAAGCTATCATTTTAAATAAAAAGTAAGCCCTGTCCAGTTCAGTATCACTTTTTAATACAAAGGCCGAGGCCGTATTATTGAAGATTTTTTCCATTACCTTAAAAAAATTTGTGCAAATATAAATACTGTGTAAGAATTAATGCTACAAATTACTTTATTTTGCTTTTTCTTTAATACTTGCACCATGCAACCCATACAAAGCTCAGGCTACTCCATATTTTTTAACACTGATTGTTATACCTATTTGCAGGAATTACTTGCCGAAGGACGGTACACAGGTATTTTTATCCTTACAGATGAAAATACTTCCAGCCATTGCCTGCCCGCTTTTTTAGCCAACCTGGCTACGGAATTGCCGTTTGAGATTATTGAAATTGAAGCCGGAGAAACCAATAAGAACATAAATACATGTATTGAGGTGTGGCATGCACTGACCGATTTAGGCGCCGAGCGCAAAAGCCTTATAATAAATTTGGGCGGCGGCGTAGTGACTGATTTGGGTGGGTTTGTAGCCAGTACCTTTAAACGTGGTATGGATTTTATAAACGTGCCTACAAGCCTCCTTGCTATGGTAGATGCCTCTGTAGGAGGCAAAACCGGTGTAGACCTGGGTGTACTTAAAAACCAGGTGGGTGTTATTAATAACCCTATTGCAGTATTAGTAGATACTCAATTTTTACAAACACTGCCAACCGAACAAATGCGCAGCGGCCTGGCAGAAATGCTTAAACACGGCCTTATTGCCGATAAGGACTACTGGGAACAGTTTAAAGACTTGGCCGGGCTTACAACATTTGATTTAGGCGGGTTAATTTATCGTTCGGTAGAGATTAAAAATGAAGTAGTAAAGCAAGACCCTACCGAGAAAGGCTTGCGCAAAATATTAAACTTTGGCCATACGCTGGGCCACGCTATTGAGTCCTACTTTTTAGAGAGCCCAGATAAAACACCGTTATTGCATGGCGAGGCCATAGCTATAGGCATGGTGCTCGAGAGTTACTTATCGCTGCAAAAAGGTTACATTACCCAAAGCGAGTATGCCGAAATTAAAAATACAATTTTAGGTATTTATACCATGGTAAATTTTTCGTTGCAGGACATAGAAGCCATAACCGGATTACTGGTTCATGATAAAAAAAACGAAGGTGGCAAGGTACTCTTTGCACTGCTTGTTAGCATAGGCCAGGCAGTTATTAACAAAGAGACTGAGAATAACTTGATTATCAATGCGTTTGAAGATTATCAAAACTAACATTTTTTTAAGACAAATGTTTTTAAATACGCATTATTATTTTTTACATTTGCCCAGATGAAAATAAAACAAAACATGTTTTCCCTCTTTGGGAGCATCAGCAAATACAAGGCTTTTGGCGTTGTAGAATTATCAGTGCTGGTAATCAGTAACATGCTTTGCCACATGGTTTTATATCAGGCCAATACATGCCGCGAAGAGCTACAAATAAGATACGCTAACTTAAGAGTTTGAAAATCAGATTATAACTTTAGGAAACACTAATTTTTATAATCTTTTTTTATCCAATTTTTTGAAATGAATACAAAGTATTTTGACCTTATAAACCAAACGTTTTATTTTCCACAGGAAGAATTTACCCTAAGCAAGGATAACCAACTGCAGTTTCATAACATAGACCTTATGAAGCTTGTAGAACAATATGGTACTCCGCTTAAGTTTACCTACCTGCCACAAATTTCTAACAACATCCGTAAGGCTAAGGCCTGGTTTAGAAATGCTATGGAAAAAAATAAGTATGATGGTAAGTACTACTACTGCTATTGTACTAAAAGCTCTCACTTTGAATATGTAATGAATGAGGCTTTTAAAAACAACATACACATTGAAACATCTGCCGCTTTTGACGTTAATATTGTAGAAAAACTGCTTGAAGCAGGCAAGATAAACAAGAATACCTATGTTCTTTGTAACGGTTTTAAAAGAGACCAATACATACAAAATATAGCCAAACTTATAAACGGCGGCCATAATAAAACCATACCTATTATTGATAACTATGAAGAACTTGACCTGCTACAGGAACAAATTCCGGGTAAGTTTAAAATAGGTATTCGTATTGCAGCAGAAGAAGAGCCTAAGTTTGAGTTTTATACCTCTCGCCTTGGCATTGGCTATAAAAATATCCTGCCTTTTTACAGGAAACAAATACAGGAAAACAAGAATTTAGAGCTTAAAATGCTACACTTTTTTATCAATACCGGTATAAGGGATACGTCTTATTACTGGAATGAGCTTAGCAAGTGTTTAAAGGTATATGTAAGCCTTAAAAAAGAATGTCCTACACTGGATAGTCTTAACATAGGTGGTGGTTTCCCTATCAAAAATTCACTGGCTTTTGAGTATGACTATCAATACATGATTGACGAGATCATCAACCAGATAAAAATTGCATGTGAAGAAGCCGAAGTAGATGTACCAAACATCTTTACAGAATTTGGATCGTTTACTGTAGGCGAAAGCGCTGGTGCCATTTATAAGGTATTGTACCAAAAACAACAAAACGACAGGGAAAAATGGAACATGATAGACTCGTCTTTCATCACTACCCTGCCTGATACATGGGCCATTAACAAGCGTTTTATAATGCTTGCCATTAACCGCTGGAATGACCAGTATGAGCGCGTGTTACTGGGTGGAATGACCTGCGATAGCGACGATTATTATAACTCAGAGCAAAACTTAAATGCCATTTACCTGCCTAAGTACAATAAAGATAAGCCACTTTATATTGGCTTCTTTAACACAGGTGCTTACCAGGAAACTATAGGCGGCTATGGCGGCCTTCACCACTGCCTTATACCGCAGCCCCAGCATATTTTAATTGACAGGGATGAGAACGGAATATTAGCAACAGAGGTGTTCTCTGAAATGCAACAAGCCGAAGATGTGCTTAGTATACTGGGCTACAGCCGAGAAAAGAAATAAGATTACACAGTAGTACAACAAAACAAACAAAACAATACTTACAAAAATGAATAAAGGACCTATTAGCCAGTTTATTGAAAAGTACTACCTGCACTTTAATGCAGCTGCACTTGTAGATGCTGCAAAGGCTTATGAAAAACAGCTGCAGGACGGCGCCAAAATGATGGTTACCCTTGCAGGTGCAATGAGCACCGCTGAATTGGGTAAAATTTTTGCCGAAATGATTCGTAAAGACAAGGTGCAAATTATATCTTGTACAGGGGCTAACCTTGAAGAAGATATTATGAACCTTGTGGCGCACAGCCATTATGAGCGCGTACCTAACTACCGCGACCTTACACCACAACAGGAGTGGGATTTACTGGAGCGCGGCCTTAACCGTGTTACAGATACCTGTATACCAGAGCACGAGGCTTTCCGTCGCCTGCAAAAACATATTTATAAAATATGGAAAGATGCAGATGATAATGGCGAGCGTTATTTTCCGCATGAGTTTATGTACAAACTGCTTTTAAGCGGTGTACTTGAAGAATATTATGAAATAGACCTTAAAGACAGCTGGATGTATGCCGCTGCCGAAGCTAA
>JAZKDS010000237.1:539-2211 GCA_040387455.1 Bacteroidota bacterium | reverse complement strand
TACCAGGATGGGAAGACAGTACCATGGGTAACATCTTTGCATCTTATGTAATTAAAGGCGAGCTTAAGGCCAGCACCATGAAAAGTGGTATTGAGTACATGACGTACCTTGCCGACTGGTATTCTAAAAACAGCAGTAATGGTGTAGGTTTCTTCCAGATAGGTGGTGGTATTGCAGGAGATTTCCCTATATGTGTGGTACCTATGCTGTATCAGGATATGGAAATGCACGATGTACCGTTCTGGAGCTATTTCTGCCAGATATCAGATTCTACTACAAGTTATGGCTCTTATAGTGGCGCTGTGCCAAATGAGAAGATTACCTGGGGTAAACTTGATATAAATACGCCTAAATTTATAATCGAAAGTGATGCTACTATTGTTGCACCGCTTATATTTGCTTACTTATTAGATTTATAACACGACTATGAAGAGAGTTATTGTTGATTACGCTAAACTAACCAATGAAATCCTTACCCTTTTGGTAGAGAGGTTTCCTGACGGGTATGACGATTCTGATATCGTTCGTTTTAAAAATGCCAGGAATGAAACCATTGAGGCTGTTGAAGTAAAGACAGAAGACACTATCTACCTTGTAAAAGTAAGTACTAAACTTGCTGACAGGATAGAGAATTTTGACGATGATGAAATGGATGATGCACCTGCCGATGACTTAGGAGCAGCATTGAAAGACCTTGATATTGAGGATGACGACGATGATGATGAGCCTAAAAAGGAAAGCGATGCCAGTGATGATGGTGCCGATGAGGATGCAGACGACGACGATGACGACGCAGATGACTCTGATGATGAACATTACAGCAGCCGCAAACGCCGCAAACGTGGCAATGAGGATGATGTAGACGACGAAGATGATGACGAAGAAGACGAAGACTAATCGGCTCAAAATAAATGATAAAGAACTCTTAACAGGGTTCTTTTTTTGTTTATAATGGCTTAATTTAGTGCAGCTATACGCACAAAAACTACTATATATGAAAAAATTAATGATAATGGCAGCCGCCGGCTTAACCCTTTTGAGCTGCCAGAAAAATGAAAAGAAAGATGCTGTATCTGTGGGTGATACGCTTGAAGACACCATACCCGCAGCCGATAACAAACAGGTATTTGGCAAACAATGCTACCTGCAGGTATCTACAGGAAAAGGCAATAATGGTAAAGTATTGAGCGACAGTATTATATTTAACATCGAAAAGCGTCAAGGCGACAGTATTTGGGGTATATTCCACTGGAAACCAGCCGAAAAGGACAAGAAAATCTCCACCTATAAAGGCATCCTTAAAGGCGACAAAGGTACTGTAGTAGCCAATTCTAGTGCCGAAGGCATGAACTATAACGAAGAGGTAATGTTTACCTACGGCGACAGCACCATAGCCATAAAATATGGCGAAATGACTGAGGGTAAAGACGGTATCTGGCATTATAAAGACCAGAACAAGCTAAGCCAGCAGGTACTTAAAAAAGTAGACTGCAAATAATACAGTCATCAATTTACGGCCACGGACTACATTTCAAATTTCCAAAAAACAAGATTTGAGAACATGTAATCTGTGGCTTTTTTGCGTTTACAAAACACAGTAAATACTTACAATAAAAATTCAAAAAGTGCTTAACTTTTCACAATTGGAGTTCAGAATCGCTTAAAAAAGCCC
>JAZKDS010000237.1:0-488 GCA_040387455.1 Bacteroidota bacterium | reverse complement strand
GTTATAGCGTGCAAGAATTAAAATTTCGTACATTCGTTTTCTGATATAGAATAGTATAGAACAACAAATTTCTAAAACCTAATTCATAAAGTAAAATGAAAAACAAATTTACTTACGTCCTGATTTTATCCATCGTTGGCGTATCTTTTTTATTTACCGGTTGTAAAACAGAAAATGACGCGCTGTATGCAACATCAAAAGATGGCTTCAACAAAATTACATTATCTCTAAATAAAGAGGGTAAGCTGTCTTACACGGTAACCCGAAGGGATAAAACACTAATTGCCAACTCTCCCCTTGGCCTTAATTGCGACAACCAGGATTTTACTAAAGGGCTTTCTGTAGCCGAAGTATCTTCAACCGAAGAAAAAAGGGAAAAATACGAACTTAAGGTTGCAAACAACAAAAGCATAGACCATGTATTTGAAACCAAGAGCGTAACGTTTAAAAACAGCGCCGGTGCCTTGATGATTATCGATTTAATAGCT
>JAZKDS010000236.1:2333-8005 GCA_040387455.1 Bacteroidota bacterium | reverse complement strand
TAGGCACCGTGGCCTACCTCATCATAAAAAACGACAGCATTTTGCACGAAAGCTATTATGACGGCTATGCAGCAGATAGTAAATCAAACTCATTCAGTATGGCTAAGAGCGTGGTTTCGGCAGCTATGTTTAAAGCTATAGAAGAAGGTAAAATAAAAAGCCTTGACCAAAAGGTGGGCGATTATTTTCCTGAATTCAGCAAAGGCATGGCGGCTAACCTTACCGTGGGCGATTTATCGAGCATGGCAACCGGATTAGACTGGGGCGAGCAGTACAGCAGTGCTTTTAGCATTACCACCCGTGCTTATTTTGGCGACAAGCTTGAAGAAACCATGCTGGGCATTCCGGTAATACGCGAACCGGGTAAAGAGTTTGAATATGTAAGCGGCGCAACAGAATTGCTGGCCATGGTTATTACCAAAGCAACCGGGCAAACCCTAAGCGACTATGTTTCGGATAAATTCTGGAAACCCATGGGTGCCGATCATGACGCCCTTTGGCAAACCGACCATGACGGCGGTATAGAAAAAGCATACTGCTGCCTGGGCAGTAATGCCCGAGATTTTGCACGTTTTGGCAAACTGTTCCTGCATAATGGCGACTGGAACGGCAACAAAATATTAGACAGCCTTGATGTACAAAAAATGGTTAACCCACGTTTTGCTGCATCGCCACAGTATGGCTACGGCTGGTGGATAAACACCTACATGAACAAGAAAATGTACTACATGCGCGGCCACCTGGGCCAGTTTGTTATTGTAATACCCGAAGATAATATTATTATTGTGCGCCTGGGCCACACTAAAGGCTTGCAAACGGCAACCGACCCGCACAGCAACGATTTTTATGTATATGTAGACGAAGCCTACAAAATGCTGGGCATGATGGCGCCTACCGAAGGTAAAAGCAATGGCCTGCCCATGACTGCAGCAGAAGCCGAAGTTAAAGGCATGTAATATGATAGAAAAAGTAAGGCTTGAAAATATACTTTTCCTGGATATAGAAACCGTACCGGAGCACGAGCACTTTGGTCTGTTGGACGATGAAACCCGCGACCTTTATAGTGCCAAAACACTATACCAGCGCAAGGACGAATTTACGGCTGAGCAGTTTTATGAACGTGCCGGCATTTGGGCCGAGTTTGGCAAAATTGTATGCCTTTCTGTGGGGTATTTTACCCTAAAAGGAGACATCCGCCACTTTAGGGTCACCTCTTTTTTTGGCGAAGAGGTTAAGATCTTAAAAGATTTTAGTAACCTGCTCAATAACCATTTTAACCAGCCACAGCACATTATGTGCGGGCACAACGCTAAAGAGTTCGACTTTCCGTTTATAGCCCGGCGCATGATTATCAATAACCTGCCCATACCCCAAAAGCTGAATCTTTTTGGCAAAAAGCCATGGGAAGTACCACACCTTGACACCATGGAGCTCTGGAAGTTTGGCGATTATAAAAGTTTTACATCACTCAAGCTGCTTACCAAGATACTGGGCATACCATCACCTAAAGGTGATATAGACGGCAGCCAGGTGGGACATGTTTTTTATATAGAAAAAGATATAGACCGCATTGTTACCTACTGCGAAAAAGACGTAATAGCCGTAGCGCAGGTACTGCTGCGTTTTCGCCGTGAAGATTTACTGGTAGACGATGAGATTATACATGTGTAAATTTGTTTAGGGTTTAAATTTGATTGTTTAAAGTTGAAGATTTTAAATAGAACTTCTCAATTGCATCTTTTTGATTTTTAATACGTTACCTTTATAGATAAAACGTAAAAAAATGATAGCAATTAAAAAAGAAACCGATATTGAGGCCAGCAATGTAATTTATAATCCTGCCGAAAATGTACGGTATACGGTTGACTCCTACGATTATGACTCCGAATGGAAAACAGAGGTTGCCCATTTAAAACCACAGCTACCGCTGGGCATGGCTAAAAAGGCATTTAGCATGACTATAGAAAACATGGTAAAACAGGGGTATAAACTGGAAAAGTAACAAACGCCCTTTACAACAAAGATAAGGTAGCCTCATACACCGTTCTTTTTTCGGCTTTGGCAAGCAGCCACCCTAAAAAGCTCAGTATAAAAAGGTCTTCTTTAATATCCGGGTTAATAAGTTGCAGTATGCCCTTTTTAAAATCGGTGTGGGTGGCAATTTCAGGCTTCAGGATGTAGCGCTCTATCAGCAGGGCATAATCATACACACGCTGTTCCTTAACCTCAGCCAGGTATTTTTTATAGCGCCGCTTAAAGCTTTTTAGCCGCGCCAGTGCCGGCTCGCTATCTCCAAAACCAGCATACATCAATATCTCCAGCAGGTTCTTCCTTATGGCCCACAGCATGCCCAGCTTCTTTTCATACCAGGCATCGGTATGACTAAAATCTTTCATGTAGGTAAAAGCGGTACGGTCCTGTTGCTGGGTGCAAAACATAGCCAGGCAAACGCGCAGGTCGTTCACATCTGTAGGGTCGGCTTTTTTACCGGCACTTTTAAGGGCTTTATCAGCAATAGCAACCGCTTCGGCCGGGTTACCCGTAAAGTTGCTGTTAAGTGCCCGCAGCAGCTGGTAGCGCAGCATAAACCGGCTGTGGTAGCGCCCGTTTTCCTTTTGCATTTCAGCAGCCATTTTATCAAGGTAAATGGCACTATCCTCAAACCTGTGGTTCCGGAAATTGATGTTTGCCAAAAAGTACAGTACATAAATGTGGTAATACAGCTGCCCGGCGGCCTGCTCGCCCTTTGCGGTTATAAAATCATAACTTTTATGTACAAAAGGTTCTACCAGGGTAAAATTATGGTTCATGGTAGCATACTCATTAGCAATAAACAAGATTTGGTACAACGACTTAAACGTAAGCACCGAATCAAACTGCACTCCTAACGACTCCATAGTGCTAAAAATGAACGCCCTGAAATCTACCACCTTGCCCCTAAGCTGAATTTCCTGCAGCTCGTGCCTTAGCAGGGCATAGCCTGTGTTGAGTTGCTGCTCGCGGTGCATGCGCTCGCGGTTATCACCTAACTTTTGTATGGCTGCGGCCAAATTAAACGCCGGGTTTAGGTGAGCATACTGTACCTGGGTATGGTAAATTTCGTTAAGCAGGCTAAACTGTTCAAGCGGCAGGGCTTTGGCTTCAGCTTTGGCAAGGCACTTAAAAGCCGTTTTAGTAAGCTTGTGCTCTAAAAAAAACCGGCTTACAACCAGCAGGCGCAATACCTCATGGGCTTCACCGGTATTGTTTTCAAAGGTGCGGTTGGCCATAAAATCAACCAGGTTATCGTACAGCCTTTTGCGCAAGGCATGATAAGCATCGTTATTTTCACCTGAATATAATTTTTTTAAACCATTTATATCGTCAGTTTCTAATAATTTAAACAACCGTGTATTTTTAACATCCTCGCGCTTGTTTTTATTCTTAAGATATACAGTAAAAGCCTTATTATCTTCATAATGCATCAGGTTCATGATATCAGAAATGGCATTCATAAGCAGTATAATTTATCAATTGTAAATATACAATAATCATTTTTATATCGTCAGTTTTGTCTAAAAATTAGGTTTCATACCTCTCTCATTTAGCGGAAATTTGCTTCATAATTAATAACAAAACAATTATCATTATGGATCCGCTAAAACCATTTGAAGTAAAAGAAACTTCTGACCCCGTAAAAAATGTACAACGCCCGGCCTTCAATTCTGGCCCGCAAAAGCCCACCGCTGCCTTTACAGGCGCATCATGGGCGGCACTGCTGGTAGGTGCTGTAGCATATTGCATAGGCTTATTTAATGCCGATATGCTCCTTAACGAAAAAGGCTACTACTTTACCATACTGCTCTTTGGCCTGTTTAGTGTAATATCGGTACAAAAAAGTGTGCGCGATAAAATGGAGGGCATACCCGTAACCGATATTTACTATGGCCTGAGCTGGTTTACCACCATAGCCAGTATAGTGCTGCTTACCATAGGCTTGTGGAATGCCGATTTGCTGTTGAGCGAAAAAGGCTTCTTCGGGATGGCCTTTGTACTGAGCCTGTTTGCATCTATAGCGGTGCAAAAAAATACCCGCGACCTCAAGCAATTTGAACAACATAATATATAACGCTTAGCGGATTGCCCGTGGCGGCTTCCTCAGCCGTTGCGGGCTTTTTTTAATCTTTTAAATGAAGTATTATGCTTAAAAAAGAACTAACAGAGCTGGTGGCGCACAGCATCATCAGCCAGCAAACCGCACAGGATATAGAGCGGTACTATGCTGCAAAACAGCAGCCCTCAAGCGGCAACCTGCTGCTTACCATATTTGGCATTGTGGGCAGCGCCCTGGTGGGCCTGGGCATTATATTGATATTTGCCCACAATTGGGATGATTTTACCAAGCCTGTAAAAGCCGGGCTGGCCTTTTTGCCCTTAGTAATAGCACAGGGCCTTGCCGCGTGGTGCATCCTTAAAAAGAAAGGCGCTGCCTGGAAAGAGTCGGCCGCTACGCTGCTGTTTTTTGCCGTAGGGGCATGCATTGCCCTCATAGCCCAGATATACAACCTGCCGGGCGATATGGCCACATTTTTATGCACCTGGACCCTGCTGTGCCTGCCGCTGGCTTACGTACTGCAATCGCAAATGTCGACCATAATAACCATTGTGTTTGCCACGTGGTATGCCGGGCAGTTCTCGTTTTCGCACCACGAATGTACCTGGTGTTTATTGCGGCGCTGCTACCCCTGTACATCATCACATTAAAAAAAGACCCCCACAGCAATTTTGCTGGCTTTTTAGGCTGGTTGCTGCCCCTTAGTGCAGCACTTGCCATAACCGGTTTTGTACAAGATATCGGCCTTTCATCGTTACTGCTGTATATGGCGTTAAGCTGCCTTAGCTTTAACATAGGCAATTTACCCGTATTTACAAAAAGCCCTCGTTCTGCTATGGGATATAAATGGTGGGGTGTGCTGGGCATAGCCATTATATTACTTATAAGCTCGTTTCATAGCGCATGGCAGATAGGCCTTTATTTTAGCCCGGCTGATGGCAATATGTATGTATGGGGCGCAGTGCTTATAGCAGCTATAAGCTGCGCAGTTGTAACCTACACAAAAACACGCGTATTCAGCATTTATATACTAGTCACACTACTGTTTCCTGCGCTGTATTTTACGGTAACACTTAATGATGTTTTCCCTGCCATAGGCGCTAACCTGCTGCTGCTGGCCATGAGCCTGCTAACCATAAAAAAAGGTATTGACCGTTTTGATTTCCGTATCCTGAATTTCGGGTTGCTGCTGATAGCCATATTGGTTACCTGCCGCTTTTTTGACCTCAATGTAAGCTTCGCCATACGCGGGCTGATGTTTGTAGCTGTAGGTGCCGGTTTTTTTGCGGCCAACTACATCCTTGCCAAAAGAAAAAAGAACAACCCTTTAAACGTTCAGCCTCATGAAAACTAAATATCTATTTATAGCATTTGCGCTAACGGCACTGCTACAGGCTTTTATACCCCTAAAAATGGTGTATGATAACCATAATGTAGAAACTGAAGGCATTGTGTTTAAGTTTAAAACTGAGCCTGTTGACCCTTCCGACCCTTTCCGGGGAAAGTACATTACCCTTGAGTTTGAAAGTGATAGCATATATGCCAATGTATACCCGCAATATGAAGGCGGCGAAAATGT
>JAZKDS010000236.1:861-2323 GCA_040387455.1 Bacteroidota bacterium | reverse complement strand
TATTGACACTGATGCCGAAGGATTTGCCAGGATTAAATCGGTACACCGGAAAAAGCCCCAAAACACAGCCAACTATGTTACAGCAACGGTGCGCTACCACAATAAAAGCAACATGCTGTTTTTAGGCCTGCCTTTCGACCGGTATTATATGGAAGAAAGCAAAGCCCCCGATGCCGAGATTATGTATAACAATTATGTACGCTCAGAAAACAGGGTACCGGCTTATGCGCTTGTGGCCATAAAAGATGGCCGTGCGGTACTGACGGATGTTATTATTGACGGGCTTCCGGTTAAGGAATATATTATAAAACACAGAAACGATGCAATAAACAAGCAGCTATAAACAAAAAAACAGGGCTATAAACCCTGCTTTTGCCTTGTAAACATACAGTTTACTGCTGTTTTATAATCCTGAAGTTAGACTGTTTTGTACCGTTGGTTACTTTAAAAAAGTACACACCATCGGCAAAGGCGCTAATGTCGGCTGTAGTTTCGGTAGTATTGCCCAGGGTGCTTTCCATAAGCAGCTGGCCCGCCACGTTGTATACGGTTATGCTTGTAATACCCTCTGGCGAAGCAATAGTTACGGTTCCTTTTGTAGGGTTAGGGTAGTAGCTTAGCTGCGCAAAGGTATTTACCGGCGCAGCCAGTAAGCACGATACCGTAGCATTCCAGCCCGGCGCATTTAAAAACTCATCTGACCTGAACACAAAAGTAAGTGAACCATCAGCCGATGTTGAAGTAAATGGCCCCGGAATGGCGGTGCCATCATAAGTGCCTATAAGCGGGCTGGTTGTATTAGGCCCATCATACACATACATAAAGTCAAAATCTTCTTCGGTAGAGAACGAAGTAAAGGTTACCACTAAGGACTGTGTTAACGCATTTTCTGGCGTAATAGTCCTGATTAAGTGCTGGTTGTTTGGGTAATTGTTGTTACCACTTGTATCGGCAAACGTTGTACCAGAGCACCATTCGGCCGCAGTAGCCACAACAATTTGCTGGTTGCCTGCTGTTTGCCCTGAAAGGCAAACCGGCCTTACGCCAAATTTATAATAGGTATTCGGCTGTAGCCCGGTAAAAGTAAAAGTAGGTGCTGTAACCACCTGCCAGCTGTTAATAGCCCCGCTAATATTTGCATATCCTACCTGCCAAGATGTGGCATTGCCGGCATCTGTCCAGCTAACGGTTATTTCGGTTTGGGTAGATTGGCTTACATCAAATGCCGTTATAGCGTTTATACATGTGTTTATACAATCGCTGCTAAGGCATGATGACGATTCTATATGGTTAAGTATACGGGCTGTGGGCTGTGGGCCAAAACCATTGGCAAAGCTGGTACCTGCACCGTCTATCAAATGGCAATAACTCATAATAGTACCCTTATCTTCATAGGGTATTGGGCCTATTTCGCAGTCGCCCTCTACATATCCTGCCATAGTACCACAACCGTCTATAGCAG
>JAZKDS010000236.1:0-851 GCA_040387455.1 Bacteroidota bacterium | reverse complement strand
TTCCAGTAGCAGCCATGGGTGTGCGGCGAACCAAACAGGTGGCCCAGCTCGTGGGTTACCACCTCAACGGTATTAGAATATACGGGTACTTCTTCATATTCATAAAAAACATTGCCATAGCTCACGTTGCTATCGCTGCAAAGGCCTTCTATACCTATGGCTACGCCACCTTTGCCTATTGGATCAAGCCCGAGTAGCTGCCCTACATCACCATCAAAATACGGGCGTACCATACGGAACTGTAGCAGGTAATCTGCCGAGCTTTCACCCGTGTAAGCATCGGGCTCTGTCCATACAAAAATAGATTTTATGGCAACCGTAATACCGTCGTTATCAAAAATGGTCTGTGCATTATTAAACACACTAAACACCCAGTTATTGGTAAGGTCTGTACTAAAGCTGTTGGCCGCATACAGGTCATAATCAATTTCAAAATATACGGTAACGCAGTTCTGGCTCAGTACCCCAAAGGTTTTTGCACCACTTTTTTGCGGGGCAAGTTTGGCGGTATCAACCACACCGCAAGACATCTCTGCGTTTAGGTTCAGGTTAGCATCAGAATAGATAATATAATCAGAGAAATTACCGGCGGTGTTAAGCCTGCCCACTACCACATTGGCCAACTGTGTACTAGATATAACACCACTTACTTCTTTATCAAAAAAGTTAAATGATACCAGCGAAGTGTTATCGCCTTTTATAATACCACGATAAAAAGCACCCTGATTGTAAGGTATGGCCTGTTGCTTATCAGTATCTATATGAAAACCCTGTGCCGCTATTTCTACACGGTACAGCTGTAATGTAAGCGTGCTGCCATCATAAGGCACACTTATCTCTATAGCCTGGGG
>JAZKDS010000235.1:0-3290 GCA_040387455.1 Bacteroidota bacterium | reverse complement strand
GGATATACTGGAAGAAACCCAACCCGATGCTAACTATTATGACGAAGTACTATCCGAAGAATTTCGTAAATATTCCGGCAAAAATACCTTTAGCCGTGAAGTGGGCGACTGGAATGACCACCGCATAAGCCAAGATAGCGATAACAATGTAATGATGTTTGCTTCTGGCTGGGGCGATGGCTACTATCCAGCTTACTGGGGCGTTAATGAAAATAACGACACCATAGAGCTGGTAATCGATTTTTTAATTAACGATTTTGATGCAAAAAGTAATGACGATGAAAATGAATCTGAAGAATAACAGGTTAAGCTAATAAAGCAAAGCTATTTCTTTAAGGCCATATTCAGCCACAGTGTCATCTTCAAGTAAAACCTGGAGTTGCCCCGCATGAGTAACGCCTTTTATAATACCCATAAATTTGTGCCCGTCTTTTTCAAAAGTCATGGGTACATTTTTTTTGTATAGCACTTCATGATAGGCATCCCATAAGGATTGTGCATTATTTATTACAGCTTTTATGTTAAACCTTAAGAGTTGGGCAATTGCAAGCATTACAGCCTCTTTATCAAATGGATATCCTGCTACCACTGCCATTGAAGATGCTTTTGGCAGCCCGCCAAAATCAATTTGATTTACGTTTATACCAATACCTATAACCGATGATATTTCTCCACCCGGCTTAATAGTGTTTTCTATAAGTATGCCACCAAGCTTTTTATTGCCTGCCAAAATGTCGTTAGGCCATTTTATGCTAAGTTGTGGTATTTCAAATTGTTTTAAAGCCTGAGCTATACTAACAGCTACCGCTACATTAAGATTAAAAATACTATTTATGCCAGGCAACACATTTTTAACCAATAAGCTAAATGTAAGGTTTTTACCAGCTTCAACACTCCATTTAGCCCCCATTTGACCACGTCCTGCCGTTTGATGTTCGGCAACTACTAGAGTAAAGTTTTCTACTACCTGCTCTAAAGCTAATTGCTTAAGGTAATCGTTAGTAGAGTTTATGGCATTGAGTTTGATAATATTCATTTAAAATAATCAATTGTTTCGTCTTTTTAATCTCAATTGAGGCTCAAAAGTAAAGACAAAAATGGTAACTTTGCGTAATATATAATATTTTAAATGGCTAAAAAGAAGGTAAGCAATGATGATTTACTAGCAAACATCATCAAAGGGATTGAAGAAGTAAAAGGCAATGATATAGATATCCTGGACCTAAGGGAAATTGACAATACTGTGTGCGATTATTTTGTAATATGCAACGGTAACTCTAATACTCAGGTGAACGCAATAGTTCACTCCATCCAAAAAATAGTTTCTAAAGAACTTAAAGACAAGCCGTGGCATGTTGAAGGTACTGAGAATGGCGAGTGGGTACTTATGGACTACGTAAACATCGTAGTGCATGTATTCCAGAAACACGTTCGTGAGTACTACAACATAGAAAGCCTATGGGGCGATGCCAGGATTACATCCATTGCCAACAATTACTAACAAGCACAACTACATTCAATGTCAAAAGATAATAAACCTAATAAGTTAAAAGTAAGCCCGTGGCTTATTTACGGGGGCATCATATTAGCTTTTATTGCTATACAATATGTGGCGGGCGGCACAACCTGGAGCAACCCAAAACCCATATCGCTTTCAAATTTTTATAAGGATCTGGACGCAGGTATGATAGACAAAGTTGTTTATACAAACACATCTGCTGAAGTTTACCTTAAAGCACAAGCGCTTAAAGACGGTAAACATACAGATGTTGAAAAAGACATGCTTGGAAAGCCAAACAAAGGCCCACATTATAGTGTTGTTATAGGCGCTGAAAATCAACTTTTTAAACAAAAACTTGACGAAGCTCAGAAAAGCAATAAATTAAGGGACTATGGCGCACAGGAAGAAAGTCCGTGGGGCGACATACTAATTACAATATTACCATTTGTAATCATCATTGCGCTTTGGATATTTATGATGCGCAGGATGGCAGGCGGTGGTGGAGCTGGTGGCGGTGGCCAGATATTTAATATCGGTAAAAGCAAAGCCAAACTATTTGACGAAAAGAACGATATTAAAGTTACATTTAAAGATGTAGCCGGCCTTGAAGGTGCTAAAGAAGAAATACAGGAAATTGTAGAATTCCTTAAAAATCCTGAAAAATACACCAGCATAGGTGGTAAAATACCTAAAGGCGCACTACTTGTAGGGCCTCCGGGAACTGGTAAAACATTACTTGCAAAAGCCGTTGCAGGCGAAGCTAAAGTACCTTTCTTCTCGCTGTCAGGTTCTGACTTTGTTGAGATGTTTGTAGGTGTTGGTGCCAGCCGTGTGCGCGACTTGTTTAAGCAGGCTAAAGAAAAATCTCCGGCTATTATATTTATAGACGAAATTGATGCTGTGGGCCGTGCCCGTGGTAAAAACAACTTCTCAGGCTCTAATGATGAACGTGAGAATACACTAAACCAGTTACTTACAGAAATGGATGGTTTTGGCACTAATACAAACGTTATTGTACTTGCTGCCACTAACCGTGCTGATGTACTTGATAAAGCACTTATGCGTGCCGGTCGTTTTGACAGGCAGATATATGTAGACCTACCGGATATTAGGGAGCGTAGAGAGATATTTGAAGTACACCTTAAGCCTCTTAAAAAATCAGAAAACCTTGACACAGAATTTCTTGCCAAGCAAACACCTGGTTTTAGCGGTGCCGATATTGCAAATGTATGTAACGAGGCAGCTCTTATAGCAGCACGTAACGATAAAAAAGCGGTTGACAAACAAGATTTCCTTGATGCGGTAGACCGTATTGTTGGGGGACTTGAAAAGAAAAACAAAATTATTTCTGCTGACGAAAAACGTGCTATTGCAGTACACGAAGCAGGACACGCTACTGTAAGCTGGATGCTTGAGCATGCTGCACCGTTAGTTAAAGTAACTATAGTGCCGCGCGGACAAAGTCTTGGTGCTGCATGGTACCTGCCGGAAGAAAGGCTTATTGTACGACCTGACCAGATGATGGACGAAATGTGTGCTACTATGGGTGGCCGTGCGGCCGAGAAGGTAGTTTTCAATAAAATATCTACCGGTGCGCTTAGCGACCTTGAAAAGGTAACCAAACAAGCTCGTGCCATGGTAACAATATATGGCCTTAACGAAAAGCTAGGCAATGTAACCTACTATGACAGCAGCGGCCAAAGCGAATACAACTTCTCTAAACCATATAGCGAAGACACTGCACAGATCATCGATAAAGAAATTTCGTTGCTAATTGAAGAGCAATACC